>NZ_JBHWLC010000036.1:71645-84418 GCF_042730635.1 Streptomyces sp. NPDC059917 | reverse complement strand
GGGGGTGCGGGGCCGGGCCCTTCGCGCGGCGCCGGATGCGGACCGGCGCCGGACTCAGACCTTGACCAGCTCGCGGTCCGCGTCCGGGCCCTCGGCGGCGGAACCGGCGAGGTGCTTGCGCAGGCTCTCGCCCTCCACGTCCACGTTGGGCAGGATCCGGTCCAGCCAGGCCGGCAGCCACCAGGCCTTGTGGCCGAGCAGGGCCAGTACGGCCGGGACGATGGCCATGCGGACCACGAAGGCGTCGAAGAACACCGCGATCGCGAGGCCGAAGCCGATCATCTTGATCATCTGCTCGCTGGCCCCGATGAAGCCGGAGAACACCGCGATCATGATGACGGCGGCGGCCACGACGACCCGCGCGCTGTACTGGAAGCCGGTCACGACGGCCTGGCCGGGACGCTCGCCGTGGACGTACGCCTCGCGCATCCGGGTGACCAGGAAGACCTCGTAGTCCATGGCCAGACCGAAGACCACGCCCACCATGAAGATCGGCATCATCGACATGATCGGACCGGTCTGCTCCACCCCGAAGAGCGAGCCGAGCCAGCCCCACTGGAAGACCGCGACGACCGCGCCGAGGGCCGCGACGACCGACAGCAGGAAGCCGAGGGCCGCCTTGAGCGGGACCAGGATCGAACGGAAGACGAGCATCAGCAGCAGGAAGGCGAGGCCGACGACGAGCGCCAGGTACGGCAGCAGCGCGTCGTTCATCTTCTGCGAGAAGTCGATGTTCATCGCGGTCGCGCCGGTGACGTAGACGTTCTCGCCGCTGCCCGCGCGGATCTCGTGGACCAGGTCCTCGGTCTTCTTGGAGGACGGACGGTCCTGCGGGATGACCGTGATCACCGCGGCGTCGCCGGCCTCGTTGAGGGCGGGCTTGGTGACCGCGACGACCCCGTCGAGCTTCTTGATCCGCTCGACCGTGCTGTCCGCGAGGGACTGGCCGCCGTTGACGACGACCATCAGCGGGCCGTTGAAGCCCGGGCCGAAGCCGTCGGAGAGCAGGTCGTAGGCCTTGCGCTGGGTGGTGGAGACCGGCTGGGCGCCGTCGTCGGGCAGGCCCATCTCCAGGCTGCTCGCCGGGATCGCGATCGCGCCGAGGCCGATCACGCCGACCAGCAGCACCATGATCGGGCGGCGCAGCACGAAGCGGGCCCAGCGGGTGCCGCCGTTGGGCCGGTCCTCGGAGCCGCCGTCGGCGGCCGTGGGAGCGGGCTTCCCCTTGCCGAAGAGCTTGCTCTTCGTACCGGCGGGCAGCACCTTGCGACCCGCGAAGCCGAGGATGGCCGGGACCAGCGTGAGCGCCACGAGGACGGCGATCACCACGGTCGCGGCGGCCGCGAAGCCCATCTTGGTGAGCATCGGGATGTTGACGACGGCCAGCCCCACGAGGGCGATGACCACGGTCAGACCGGCGAAGACGACCGCGGAGCCCGCGGTTCCGGCGGCCCGGCCGGCGGCCTCGTCGCGCTCGTGGCCCTCGGCCAGCTCCACGCGGTAGCGGGAGACGATGAAGAGCGCGTAGTCGATGCCGACCGCGAGGCCGATCATCATCGCGAGCGTGGAGGTGGTGGAGCCGAGGTCCAGCACGTTGGCGAGCGCGGTGATCGAGGAGACGCCGATGCCCACGCCGATCAGCGCGGTCAGCAGCGGCAGTCCGGCCGCGATCAGCGAGCCGAAGGTGATGACCAGGACGATCGCCGCGATCAGGACGCCGACGATCTCGCCGGAACCGGTCTCGGGCGCCGTCATCAGCGCGTCGCCGCCGATCTCGACGGTGAGCCCGTGGGCCTGGGCGTCCTTGCCGGACTCCTTGAGCGCGTCACGGGTCTTGTCGGTCAGCTCCATGCCGCTGACCTTGTACTTCGTGCTGATGTAGGCGGTGGAACCGTCCTGGCTGACGGCCTGCGCCTGGAACGGGTCGGTGACCGAGGCGATCTGGTCGGCGCCCGGCCCGGACTTCAACCCCGAGACGATCTTCTCGACCTCGGCCTTGTGCGCGGGGTCGCCGACCTTCTGGCCCGCCGGGGCCTTGATCACCACGCGGGCGGTGGCGCCGTCGGCGGACATGCCGGGGAAGCGCTGGTCGAGCAGGTCGAAGGCCTTCTGGGCCTCCGTTCCGGGTATCGAGAAGGATCCGGAGGTCGGCGCGGCCGCGGTGGCCGCGCCGAAGATGGCGACGAAGAGCAACGCCACCCAGGCGAGGGCGACGAAGCGGCGGCGCCGGAAGGCGCCCCGGCCGAGCCGGTAGAGGAAGGTGGCCACGTCGGCGGTTCTCCCGTTCGGGTCGTGGGATGGATCCGTGATGGATCAGGGCGTGATGAGCCGGCCCGACGACGAGAGCGGCGTGTCAGGAGCAGCGGAAAGGGGTCGAAAGGGCCGAGAGGGTCGAGAGGATTGGCTCAGACGCCGAGGGCGGGGAACACCACGGCATCGATGAAGTCGGCGAGGAAGACCCGGTCCACCGAGCGGTCCTCGATCAGCGGGAGCGCGATGAACGCCCCGATGAGCATGTGGGGTACGAAGTCGAGCGCCGGACAGTCGGGAGCGATCTCGCCCCGGTCCACCGACCGCTGCAGCATCGACTGGAGACCGCTGATCTCCGGGTCGACGAGCAGTTCGCGCAGTGCCTTGTGGAGTTCGGGGCTCTCGTGGACCGCGTGCGCCAGCCCGCGCATCAGCGCGGTGTCCTTCGCCATCTGCGCGTCGTCGGAGTTCTCGATCATGACGGCGAAGTCGCCGCGCAGGCTGCCCGTGTCGATGTCCCGCAGCGAGACCGGCTGGGTACACCGCAGGGCCTTGGCGACCAGCTCCGGCTTGCTCCCCCACTGGCGGTAGAGGGTGGCCTTGCTGGACTTGGTGCGCGCCGCGACGGCGTCCATCGTGAGCGCTTCGTAACCGACCTCGCGCAGCAGGTCCAGGACCGCTCCGTGCAGCTCGGCCTCCCGCTCGGGCGTGATCCGGCTGCGCCGTGACAAGACCTCTTCGGTCATTTCCACGTCCTTCCACCGGTCGCTTCCCGAACGGACACACCTCGTACTCCACGAACGATACCCGCGCCGCTAGCGAAACGAAACCGTTCCGTTTCGCTTAGCCAGTGGTGTGCGTCACGCCGGGATCACCTGTACGAGTTGCCGGGCCCGAGTTGCCGGGCCCCCTCGGCGCGGAAAGCATTGGGGGGTGAGTCACGACGTCGCGTACCTCCGGTTCCCGCACCTGCACGACGACATGCTGTGTTTCGCCGCTGAGGACGATCTTTGGGTGGCGCCCTTGGTTCCTCCTGGAGAACCGGTCGGCCGGGCCTGGCGGATCACCGTCGACCGGACCCGGGTCGGCCACCCCCGCTTCTCCCCGGACGGCCGCCACATCGCCTTCACCACCTGGCGCAGCCTCGACCCCGAGATCCACCTCGCCCCCGTCGACGGCGGCCCCGCGCGCCGTCTGAGCCACTGGGGTTCCACCGACACCCGGGTCTGCGGCTGGACCCCGCCCGACAAGGACGGCCGCAGCGACATCCTGGCCGTCTCCTCCCACGGCCAGCCCTTCTCGTACTTCGCCTGGGCCTACAGCCTGCCGACCGACGGCAGCCCCGGCGGCCGCCTGCCCTGGGGCCCGGTCTCCGACATCGCCGTCCAGGAGGCGGACGGCGGCGAGCGCCGGACCCTGCTGCTGACCGGCAAGCCCCCGCACGAACCCGCCGCATGGAAGCGCTACCGCGGCGGCGCCACGGGACGGCTGTGGCTGCACGGCGAGCGGCTGCTGGAGGGCATCGAGGGCCACCTCGACTCCCCGATGTTCGTGGACGGCCGGATCGCCTTCCTCTCCGACCACGAGGGCATCGGCAACCTGTACTCGTGCCTGCCCGACGGCACCGGACTGCGCCGGCACACCGACCACGAGCGGTTCTACGCGCGCCACGCCTCCAGCGACGGGACCCGCGTCGTCTACCAGTGCGCGGGCGACCTCTGGCTCGTCGACTCCCTCGCGCCCGGCTCCGTACCGCGCAGGCTGGAGGTGCGCCTCGGCGGCCCGCGCGCGGGGCGGCGCACCTACCAGGTCCCGGCCGCCAGCCATGTCGACTCGCTCTCCGTGGACGCCACCGGGCGGGCCAGCGCGGTCGTGGTGCGCGGCAGCCTGTACTGGCTCACCCACCGCGACGGGCCCGCGCGCACCATCGCCGACACCCCGGGCGTGCGGGTGCGGATGCCGGAGATGCTGGGCAGCGGCGGGCAGGTCGCCTACGTCACGGACGCGGAGGGCGAGGACGCGGTCGAGATCGCCTACCTGCCCCGGGCCAGCGGCGAGCGGGAGCCGCGCCGGCTCGCCTCGGGCGCGCTCGGGCGGGTGCTGGAGCTGGTGTCGGACCCGGACGGGGAGCGGCTCGCAATCGCCTCCAACGACGGTCGGGTCCTGCTCATCGACGCGTCCGAGGAGTCCAACGGGGAGGTCACCGAGCTGATCCGGTCGATCAACGGGCCGGTGACCGACCTCGCCTTCTCCCCCGACGGGTGCTGGCTGACCTGGTCCCACCCGGGCATCGGGCGCTCGCTGCGGCAGATCAAGATGGCCCGGATCTCCGGTCCCGGCGGGCGGACCATCGTCGACGTCACCAACGGCCGCTTCGAGGACGAGAATCCGGTCTTCACCCGGGACGGGCGCTACCTGGCGTTCCTGTCGTGGCGCGGCTTCGACCCGGTCTACGACGTGCACACCGGGGACCTGTCCTTCCCGCTGGGCTGCCGCCCGTACCTGGTGCCGCTGTCCTCGGCGACGCCCTCGCCCTTCGCGCTGTCGCCGGACGGGCGCCCGGCGGCGGGCGGGCTCGATCCGGTCGAGGGGGACGCCGATGCGGGTGACGGGGCGGTGACGGTGGAGGTGGAAGGCTTGGAGAGCCGGGTCACGCCCTTCCCGGTGACCGCCTCCAAGTACTCCGCCCTGTACCCGGTGAGCGGTGGCGGGCTGGTGTGGTTGCGCTGGCCCATCTCCGGCGCGCTCGGCGAGACCTTCGCCAATCCCGCCGACACCAGTGGGAAACCGACGCTGGAGCACTTCGACATCACCAAGGCGCGCAAGACCGAACTGGCCTCCGGGCTGGACTGGTTCGCCGTCAGCGGTGACGGGACCCGCCTCGTCGTCAATGACGACGGGGACCTGCGCGCCGTCCCCGCGACGGAATCGGGGGACAGCGACTCGACGGTCTACCTCGACCTGCGCCGGATCCTGCACGAGGTGGACCCGGCCGCCGAGTGGCGCCAGGCCTTCGAGGAGGCCGGGCGGATCATCCGCGCCTACTTCTGGGAACCGAAGATGTGCGGGATCGACTGGGACGGCATCCTGCGCCAGTACCGCTCCCTGGTCGAAAGCGTCGCGTCCCCGGACGAGTTCGCCGACCTCCTGCGCGAGGTCCTCGGCGAGCTGGGCACCTCGCACGCCTACGTCGCCCCCGCCCGCCGCAACGAGGGCCCGCCGCACTACCAGCGCGCCATCGGGCTGCTGGGCGCCGACCTGGTGCCCCGGGACGGCGCCTGGGTGCTCGCCCGGATCCTGCCCGGCGACTCCTCCGACTCCAAGGCCCGCTCGCCCCTGGCGGGCACCGGGATCCGCGAGGGCGCGGTGCTCACCCACGTGGACGGCCGGCCGGTGGACCCGCTGACCGGCCCCTATCCGCTGCTGTCCGCCGCGGGCGGGACCACGGTCGAGCTGACCTTCCAACCCGCCGCGGGCGAGGGGCGCTCCCGCCGGGTCGCGATCGTCCCGCTCATCGACGAACGACCGCTGCGCTACCAGGACTGGGTGGCCAAGCGCCGCGCGGTGGTCCGCGAGCTGAGCGGCGGCAAGTGCGGCTACCTGCACATCCCCGACATGGGCGGCTCCGGGTGGGCGCAGTTCAACCGGGACCTGCGCCTGGAGGTGTCCCGCCCCGCCCTCCTCGTGGACGTCCGCGGCAATGCGGGCGGGCACATCAGCGAGCTGGTGGTGGAGAAGCTGACCCGCTCGATCCTGGGCTGGGACCTGACCCGCAACGCCCAGCCCGTCTCGTACGCCTCGAACGCGCCGCGCGGTCCCATCGTCGCGCTCGCCGACGAGGCGACCTCGTCGGACGGCGACATGATCACCGCGGCCTTCAAACTCCTGGGCCTGGGACCGGTGGTCGGCCAGCGCACCTGGGGCGGGGTGGTCGGCATGACCGGCCGTCACACCCTGGGGGACGGCACGGTGATCACGGTCCCGATGAACGCGGCCTGGTTCCCGGAGTACGGCTGGTCGGTGGAGAACCACGGCGTGGAACCGGACCTGGCGATCCTGCGCACCCCGCTCGACTGGGCGGAGGGGCGCTACGCACAGCTCGACGACGCGGTGCACCTGGCGCTGGAGCTGCTGGAACAGGACCCGGCGGCCGTGCCGCCCGGCTACGCGGACGTACCGGACCGACGCCGTCCGCAGCTGCCGCCCCGGTCGGACGATTGATCGAAATGCGCGGTATATCCGGTCATGGAAGTCTGTTCGCATGGGAATCAGAGAGCAGTTCCAGGACAAGGCGAAGGAGCTGGCCGAGCGGGCCGGGGCAGCCGCGCAGGAGCAGCAGGACGAGGGCTCCCAGCGGGCGGCACAGATATCCGAGCGGGCGAAGGAACGGGCCCGCACGGCCTTCGACCAACCCTACGAAGAGGCCTCCGAGCGCTAGTAAACAGCACGGCCACCGCATCACGGCATCCACCGACCGAGGGGCGCGACCCGGCCGTCCACGGGTCGCGCCCCTCCCGCACGCGCCGTCAGGCGTGCTTGGTGCGTTCCTGCTCGTCCGCCGCCCCGCCCGCGCCCACCAGCCCGCGCGACACACCGGCCAACCGCGGCTCGAACCGCTTCATCTCGCGCTGCCCGACCGAGGCGATCAGCCCCGGCAGGTAGCCGCGCACGCCCTGCATCCCCCGCAGCCACCACTGCGCGTACACGTGCGCCGAGCGCCGCTCGATGCCGGCGACGATCCGGTCCACGGCGGGCCCGAGCGGGTACGTGCGGTTCGACGGCCACGGCAGTCGCTGGCGCAGCTCCCGCATGACCTCGTCCTGGTCGGCCCCGCGCACCATGTCGGTGTCGGTCCAGGACAGGTAGCCGACGCCCACCTTGACGCCCTTGTAGCCGACCTCGGCGCGCAGGCAGTGCGCGAAGGCCTCCACCCCGGACTTGGAGGCGCAGTACGCCGTCATCATCGGGGCGGGGGTGATCGCGGCGAGCGAGGCGATCTGGAGGAAGTACCCCCGGCTCTCCATCAGCACCGGCAGGAACGCGCGGGCCGTGACGGCCCCGCCGATCAGGTTGACCTCGATCACCCGGCGCCAGGCGTCCGGGTCGGAGTCGGCGAACGGACCGCCCGCCGCGACCCCGGCGTTGGCGACGACGATGTCCACCTTGCCGAAGCGCTGCTTGACCTCCTGGGCCACCCGGGCCATCGCCTCGTGGTCGGTGACGTCGGCGTACCAGTGGTCGCTGTCGGTGTGCAGCCGGTCGGCGACCTCCTTGAGCGCCTCCGGCTCCAGGCCCACCAGCGCGACCCGGGCCCCGCGCGCGGACAGCTTGCGGGCCAGCAGCTCGCCGACGCCGCGGGCGGCGCCGGTGACGACGGCGACCTGGCCTTCCAGACTCCTGGACTCGCTCACGGCGTCTTCTCCTTCGTGTCCTTCGTGCCGGGGGTCGGGGTGACGGTCGCGGTCGGGGTGACGGTCGCGGTCGCGGTGACGGTCGCGGTCGGCCCGAGGTAGCGCGCGGCCAGCTCCCGGATGACGCCCGTGACGGCCTCGGGGGCCTCGATCGGGGTCATGTGGCCCATGCCGGTCAGCTCGGTGAGCCCGACGCAGTGCGGCAGCGCGGCGGCCAGCCCGCGGGCGTGCACCACCGGCGTGAGCCGGTCGGCCGTGCCGCCGATGACCGCGGTCGGCACGGTGAGGTGCGCGAGCCGGTCGTCCAGGTCCAGCCCGTGGAGCACCTGCGACCACCCGTGCCGCACCCCAGTGGGACAGCCGTGCACGATCCGGGCGCACGCCTCCACCCGGTCCGGGGCCGAACCGGGGCCCATCGTGGCGTACTTGAGCACCTTCCGGGCCACCGGCGTGACCGGTCCCAGGGGGGCGCGCGAGCCGAGGACCGCGCCGGTCATCCGGGTCCGGGTGCGCCCGGGGCGCAGCGGCACCACCAACGCCTCCTCGACCAGCCGGGAGCTGCCCGTGCTGCACAGCAGCGCGGCGGCGACCCGCTCGTCGAACTCCGGCCGCCCGGCGGCGGCCATGACCGTCATCCCGCCCATCGAGTGCCCGGCGACCACCGCGCGCTCCCCGGGGGCCAAGGTGGCCGCGAGGACGGCGACCAGGTCGTCGGCGAGCGCCGCCGTGCCGTAGGCCCGGGCGGCCGGGCTGCGGCCGTGGCCGCGCTGGTCGTAGGCGATCACCCGGTGGGTGGCGGCCAGGGCGCGGACCTGCGCGGCCCAGAAGGCCGTGGAGCAGGTCCAGCCGTGGGCCAGGACCACGGCGGGGGCGCCCTCCTCGCCGTGCACCTCGACGTGCAGCCGGGAGCCGTCGGCGGAGACGGCCTCCAGGACGCGCCGCGCCGCCGGGGGCGCGTACGGCCCGGTGCTGACGTGGGGCGTGCGCCGGGCGCTCACGCGGCGCCCTCTTCGGCTCCGACGGTCCCGGCCGCCGGTGCGGGGACGCCCGCGACCGCGGCCGCACCTTCGGCGGGCCGGGCGCGCAGCACCTCGTACTCGGCCAGGTCCACCCGCCGCGTCTCGCGCCGGAACTCCCCCGTCGTCCCCGGCCACACGGTGGTGTTGCGCCCGTTCGCGTCGAGGTACCAGCTGGTGCAGCCGCCGGTGTTCCACACGGTCCGCTTCATCCGGTCCTGCACGCGCCGGTTCCAGGCGTGCACCGCGGAGGGGCGCGCGGCGAGTGCGGTGCGCCCGCCGCCCGTGCCACCGGAGCCGCCCGGCGTGAGGAGGCCGAGCTGACGGACGTAGTCGGCGAGGTAGTTCAGCTGCGACTCGATCATCAGGATCATCGAGCTGTTGCCGAGCCCGGTGTTCGGCCCGATGATCGTCATCCAGTTCGGGAAGCCCGCCGCGGTCGCCCCGCGCAGCGACTGCATCCCGTCCTTCCACTCCTCCGCCAGCGTCCTGCCCTCGACGCCGACCACGCGGTCCGCGATCGGCATGTCCGTGACGTGGAAGCCCGTACCGAAGACGATCGCGTCGACCTCGGTCTCCGTACCGTCGGCCGCGACCAGTACCGAGCCGCGGATCTCCTTGAGCCCCGAGGCCACGAGGTCCACGTTCGGCCGGGCCAGCGCCGGGTAGTACTCGCTCGACAGCAGGATCCGCTTGCAGCCGATGCGGTACGACGGCGTCAGCTTGGCCCGCAGCGCCGGGTCCTTGATGGAGCGGGCCATATTGGCCTTGGCCAGGGATTCGATCAGGCCGAGCCGGTTCGGGTGCTTGGTGAAGGCACCGACCTGGAGCTCGCGGATGCCCCACAGCAGGCCGCGGCGCGCGGCGCGGGTGAAGGGCAGCTGGCGGTGCAGCCAGCGCTCCCCGGCGCTGATGGCGCGGTCGGTGCGCGGCATCACCCACGGCGGGGTGCGCTGGAAGAGGGTGAGGCGCTCCACGTCGGGCGCGATGGCGGGCACGATCTGGATGGCCGAGGCGCCGGTCCCGATCATCGCGACGCGCTTGCCCCGCAGGTCGTAGTCGTGGTCCCAGCGCGCGGAGTGGAAGACCTTGCCGGGGAAACCGGCGAGCCCCGGCACCTCCGGCATCTTCGGGTCGGAGAGCGGGCCGGTCGCGGAGACCACCACGTCGGCGGTGAAGCCGCCCTTGGAGGTCTCGATCTCCCACCGCAGCGCCTCGGCGTCCCAGCGCATCATCTCGACCTCGGTGCTCAGCCGCAGGTGCGGGCGCAGGCCGAAGGTGTCCGCGACGTGCTCCAGGTAGGCCCGGATGTGCGGCTGGCCGGAGAAGGTCCGCGGCCAGTCGGGGTTGGGGGCGAAGGAGAAGGAGTAGAGGTGCGAGGGCACGTCGCAGGCGCACCCCGGGTACTCGTTGTCGCGCCAGGTCCCGCCCACCGAGTCCGCGCGCTCCAGGACCACGAAGTCCGTGACCCCCTCGCGCCGGAGCCGGACGGCCGCCCCGAGCCCGCCGAAACCGGACCCGACCACCGCCACCCGTACGTGCTCACGCTCATCCGCGTGTCCGCCCATGCCCGCCGCCTCCGCTTCCGCTTCCGCTTCACTCACAGCCTGCACCCCGCAATCGCGCCAGCAATCACTGGCACGGTTGGAGCGTAGAGCAGCTCCGTACTCATGGGTAGGGGGCGCGAAGGGAAAGTTACCCGCGGTACGCCTTAGGGTGCGCCTGTGGCGGACAAAGAGGCGCAAGAGGCAGACCAGGCAGCCGACCCGGCGGCCGACCCGGCGCGCGAGTACCGCACGGAGGAACTGGCCGAGGCGGCCGGCATCACCGTGCGCACCCTGCGCTTCTACCGCGAGCGCAAACTCCTCCCGCCGCCGCGCCGCGAGGGCCGCATCGCCTGGTACGACGACCACCACCTGGCCCGGCTGCGCACCATCGCCGCCCTGCTGGAGCGCGGCCACACCCTCGGCGGCATCGCGGAGCTGACGGCGGCCTTCGAGAACGGCCGCGACGTCAGCCAGCTCGGCGAACTGCTCGGCATCGGCTGGTCCCAGGAGACCCCGGTCCGCCTCACCCCGCAGGCGCTCGCCGACTACTTCGAGGGCGAGGTCACCCCGGAGAACCTGGCGGCCTCCCTGGACCTCGGCTACCTCGCCACCGACGGGGACGAGATCGTCCACGTCAGCCGCAACCTGCTCGACGTGTCCTCGGCCCTGGTCCGCGAGGGCATCCCGCTGGCCGCCGTCCTGGAGACGGGCCGCCGGGTGCGCGCCCACGCGGACGACCTGGCCGCGCTGTTCACCGAGCTGATGGAGGCCCACCTGCCCGAGGGGGCCGCGGAGCGCCTGCGCCCGCTAGCCAAGAGCGTGGTCGAGGCGGAGCTGACCATGGCCATGGACCGGCTGATGGCGGACCGGGAGCGCCGGGGGGCGCGGGCCCCCGCGGCTCAGCCCAGCGCGCCCAGCTCGTAGACGACGGTCACGGGGGCGTGGTCCGACCACCGCTCGGGGTGGGTCTCGGCGCGCTCGACGAACGCCTTGACGGCCCGCTCCGCCAGCCCCGGCGTGGCCACGTGCAGGTCGATCCGCCAGCCCGCGTCGTTGTCGAAGGCCCGCCCGCGGTAGGACCACCAGGAGTACGGACCCTCGCCCTCGGGCTGCAGCGCGCGCACCACGTCCACGTATCCGGCCTGGTCGTAGACCTGGCCGAGCCACTCGCGCTCCTCGGGGAGGAAGCCCGCGTTCTTCCGGTTGGTCTTCCAGTTCTTCAGGTCGGCCTCGCGGTGGCAGATGTTCCAGTCCCCGCAGACCAGCACCTCGCGCCCGTCGGCGGCGGCGCGCTCCTTGAGCGCGACGAGGTAGGTGTGGAACTCGGCCATGAAGCGGTACTTCTCGTCCTGCTTCTCGGTCCCGGCCTCGCCCGACGGCAGGTAGAGGCTGGCCACGGTCACACCGGGGAGGTCGATCTCCAGGTACCGCCCGGCGGCGTCGAACTCATCGCTGCCGAAGCCGACCTGTACGCGCTCGGGCGCGCGCCGCGTGTACAGCGCGACCCCGGCCCGCCCCTTCGCGGCGGCCGGCGCGAAGACGGTGTGCCAGCCCTCGGGCTCGCGCACCTCCTGCGGAATCTGGCCCTCCTCGGCCCTGACCTCCTGGAGGCAGACCACGTCGGCGCCGGATCCGGCGAGCCACGCCCCGAACCCCTTCTTGGCGGCGGCGCGAATGCCGTTCACGTTCACGGACGTCACAGTGATCAAGGCTCAGCTCCACAACATCGCGCCCCCACGACAACAAAACGCCCCCAGCGTACCCCCGCGGGCAACGGCCGTACGATGTCCGAATGCCTCACGGGATCCAGCTCCGCGCCGTGCCGTACGACCACCCGGACGCGCTCAAGCTCAACGACCAGGTCCAGCTCGAATACCAGGCCCGCTACGAGGGCGAGGGCGACGTCACGCCCCTCGACCCGGCCATGTTCGCCCCGCCGAACGGCCTCTACCTCCTCGCCTACGACGCCCAGGGCGCCCCCGTCGCGAGCGGTGGCTGGCGCGCCATGGACGAGAACGATGAGGGCTACGCGGACGGCGACGCCGAGCTGAAGCGGATGTACGTCATACCCGAAGCCCGCGGCCTCGGCCTGGCCCGCCGCATCCTGGCCCGCCTAGAAGCCGACGCCCGCGCCGCGGGCCGCGTCCGCATGGTCCTGGAAACGGGCGACCAGCAGCCGGAAGCCATCGCCCTGTACTCCTCGGAGGGCTACACCCCGGCCCCCACCAAGTTCGGCCACTACCGCACCTACGACTCCAGCCGCTGCATGATCAAACCCCTGACTCGCGGCGATTCCAGCCCCGCCGGCGTTTGAGGCGCGGGGGCCAGCGGCCCCGCCGCACGCACTCCGACCCCGCCGCACCAAATCCAGCCCCGCCCGGGGGCACCTCCCAGCGGTAGCTGGGGGAGTTTGAGGCGCGGGGTCCGGGGCGGAGCCCCGGGGGCCCGCGGGGCCCCCCCCCCCCCCCCCCGCCCCCCCCCCCCCCCCCCCCCCCCCCCCCCCCCCCCCCCCCGCCCCCCCCCCCCCCCCGCCGCGCCCCCCCCCCCCC
>NZ_JBHWLC010000036.1:0-71636 GCF_042730635.1 Streptomyces sp. NPDC059917 | reverse complement strand
AGTCATCCGACAAGTCCTCAACCTTCGGCCTCCGGGTTGGTGTTCTCGTGGTTTGGTTGTTGGGTTTTTTGTGGGGGGGGGGGGGGCCCCCCCCCCCCCCCGGGCCAGCGGCCCCCGCCCCCGCCAACGGCCCCCGGCCGCCCCCTCACCCCGCCCACACCGCCGCGTCGCTCCCCCACCGCGACGGCCCCCGCCCCCACCCGCCCACGGGCCCCCCGACCACCGGCGACCCCGCGTACCGCAACCCCCCGTACCCCGAATCCACCTCCCGCAGCCAGGCCCCCGCGTCGTACCCCACCCCCGCCCCCGCCCCCGCCCCCGGCACGGGCCCCGCCTCCGCCCCCGCCGGGGAATCCGCCACCGCAACCCCCCGGACGAGCCAACTGGCCGTCCCCGCCAACGAGAACCGCAGCACCCGCCCGCCCCCGTCCGCCAGCGCCCGCAACACCCCCGCCGCCACGAGGTACCCCGTCCCGTGGTCCAGCGCCTGCGCCGGCAGCACCCCCGGCGCCCCGTCCGCCCCCGCCTCGCGCGCCGCGATCCCGTACCCGGCCTGCACCAGCGAGTCGAACCCCCGCCGCCCGACCCACGGACCGCTCCCGCTCCCGCCCCACCCCCACGCGCACAACTGGGCCACCACCACCCCCGGCCGCCGCTCCACGAGCTCCTCGGCCCCGAGCCCGTACCGCTCCAGCGCCCCCGGCCGGTACCCCGTCACCACCACGTCCGCCCGCGCCAGGAGCCGCTC
Source organism: Streptomyces sp. NPDC059917 (assembly GCF_042730635.1). NCBI lineage: Bacteria > Bacillati > Actinomycetota > Actinomycetes > Kitasatosporales > Streptomycetaceae > Streptomyces > Streptomyces sp. NPDC059917. The sequence continues at coordinate 70,888 of NZ_JBHWLC010000036.1, read as the reverse complement.
GAAGACCTCCCGGTCCGCCGCCGCCCCCAGGTCCAGCAGCGCGGACCGCTTCCCGAAGCCGGTGTCCGCGTACGCGTCGTCCGCCTCCGCCAGCCGCGGCGAGTCGATCCGCAGGACGTCCGCCCCGAGCAGGCCCAGCGTCCGCGTGGCCACCGGACCGGCGATGACCCTCGTCAGGTCGAGCACCCGCACCCCCGAGGCAGCCGGCTCCCCCGGCCCGAGCCGCCGCCCGCGCACGTCACCGTCCCGGCGCTCCACCAACGGCAAGGGGGCCCCGTACTCCGGCGCCACCGCCACGGCCAGCCCGCCCGCGGCGTACACCGTCTCCTGCACCTCGACCGCGCCCCGCCCGGCCACCGCCGCGCGCAGTTCCTCCGGCGTCCCCGCGGCCAACCCCAACGCACCGACCAGCGCCGCCCGGTGGTGCGGATAGTTCGCGTGCGTCCGCACCCACCCGTCCGCGGCCCGCCAGAAACCGGACAGCGGCGCGAAGGACACCGGGGCCCGCCCCCGCACCCGCAGGTGCCGCTCGCTGACGAAGGCCGCGCCCACCGCCCCCTCGTCCACCACGAGCGGCGCCACGTCGTCCACGCCCCGCCCCGCCCGTACGGCGGCCAGTTCCGCGGCGGCCAGCGAACACACCCCCACGGTGGCCCGCGCCAACTCCCGCACCGGCAGCCGCCCGCCGCCCAGCGGCCCCGTACCGCGGTAGCCGACCCGCTCGGCCAGCCCCTCCGCTCCCCCGAGCGCCGCCCACGCACCGGCCGTCGCCCGGTCCCCGCCCCCGCCGTTCCCGCTGGTCGCCATCTCCCCATTCTGGCCCCGGACGACGGCCCCCGCCCCGCTGTCGGTGACCTCTCCCGGTGACCGCTGTCAGTGGCCTCCGGCATGATCGAACCATGACGCACGGAACCACCGCGGCCTTCCGCGACCTCGCCCAGCAGCACCTCCCCGCCGAGGCGGCCGAGCGGTGGATGGAGCTGTTGCGCCCCGGGGTGCGGCTCGAAGCGGCGGTCGGCACGGGCGACGCCGCCATCGGTCGGCTCGGCGGACTTCCGCTGCTCCCGGCCGGAGTCGAGTGGCCGACCTGGGAGGGGCACGGACCGCTGTCCTTCGTCGCCTCCGTCGACTGCGCGGCGCTGCCCGCCGACGGCCTCGACATCGCGCTCCCCACCGACGGGACCCTGCTGTTCTTCTACTTCGACGGCCAGTTGGACGACGGCGACGCCCTGGTCCTGGCCGACGACCCGGACAGCCAGGCGGGCGCCCGCGTGCTCCACGTCCCCGCCGACGCGGACGCCGCGGAGCGCCCGACCCCGCCCGGGCTGAGCGCGTACCCCGTCGTGCGCCTGACGGCCCGACCGGCGATGACCGCCACCGAACCCTGGCACCCCAGGACCCAGCGGGCCTTCGCCCCGCAGGCCGCCTTCGGCCAGGCGTACGACCACCCGGTGTGCAAGGAGCCGTTCCTGGACGCGATCTGGGACTTCGACGGCGACGTCGGCCACCAGATCGGCGGCCACGCGCACGCCGTGCAGAACCCGGTGGAGATGGAGGTCGCCCACGCCGCCCTCGGCGACGGCGCCGCCTGGGACGACCCGCGCATGCCCGACGAGGTCGAACGCTGGGTGCTGCTGGCCCAGTTCGACAGCGAGGACGCCGCCGACATGATGTGGGGCGACTGCGGCGCCCTGTACTGGCTGATCCGCCCCGAGGACCTCGCCGCCCGCCGCTTCGACCGCGCCGCCTTCACCTGGCAGTGCGGCTGACCGGCCCGTTTCCGGCGCCGGCGGACGCGGGCTCGGGCGGTGATCCGGGCCCGCCTAGGGTGGCATCCATGAACCCTCAGGGCGAGTCCGCAGGCGATCCGCACGCCACCAACCGGCAGCTGCGCGAGGCGGCCCCGGTGCACCGCGTCCCCGGTCCCGGGCCCGGCGGCAGACCCGTCTGGCTGGTCACGCGCTACGACGACGTGCGCGCGGCGCTCGCGGATCCGCGGCTCTCCCTCGACAAGAAGAGCTCCACGGGCGGCGGCTACCAGGGCTTCTCGCTGCCGCCCGCCCTCGACGCCAACCTGCTGAACATGGACCCGCCCGACCACACCCGCCTGCGCAAGCTGGTGGGCCGGGCCTTCGGCCCCCGCCGGGTCACCGAGCTACGGGCCCCCGTCCGCCGGACCGCCGACCGCCTCCTCGACGCCCTCGGCCCGCACGGCACCGCGGACCTGATCCCGGCCTACGCGGCGCCGCTGCCGATCACCGTCATCTGCGAACTGCTCGGCGTGCCCGAGGAGCGGCGCACGGACTTCCGCGCCTGGACCGACGCGCTCGTCGCCCCGGACCCCGCCCGCCCCGGGGCCGCCAAGGAGGCGGTGGGGGCCATGCTCGCCTTCTTCGTCGAACTCGTCGCGCACAAGCGCCGCCACCCCGCCGACGACCTGTTGTCCGACCTGATCGCCGTCCGGGACACCGACGGGGACCGGCTGAGCGAGGACGAGTTGGTCTCGCTCGCCTTCCTGATCCTCATCGCCGGCTACGAGAACACCGTCCAGCTCATCGGCAACGCGGTCCACTCCCTCCTGAGCCACCCCGAGCAGCTGGCACGGCTGCGCCGGGACCCGTCGAAGCTCCCGGCGGCCGTGGAGGAACTCGCGCGCCACGAAGGACCGGCGCTCGTCGCGATCCGCCGCTTCCCGACCACCGACGTGTCCATCGGCGGCACCACCGTCCCCGCGGGCGAGACGGTCCTGCTGTCCCTGTCCGCCGCCAACCGCGACCCCGCCCGCTTCGAGCGCCCCGACGTGCTCGACGTCGACCGGGACGCCTCCGGCCACCTGGCCCTGGGGCACGGCATCCACTACTGCCTGGGCGCCCCCCTCGCGCGCGCCGAGACAGAGATCGCCCTGGCCGCCCTCCTCGACCGCTTCCCCGACCTCGCCCTCGCCCGCCCCCACGACCCCCGCTGGCGCCCGTCCACCCGCGCCCGCGGCCTGGTCGAGCTCCCGGTGACGTACCGCACGACCTAGCCCCCGCCTATACTCCCGGCACACGAACGCCGAGCGGGGGCAGGCAAAGTGACACAGGAGACACGGGCCGGGGACGTCGTCGGGGGGCGCTACCGACTGATCGCACCGATCGCCGCGGGCGGCATGGGCCGCGTCTGGAAGGCGTTCGACGGCCGGCTCCAGGTGGAGGTGGCCATCAAGGAGATCTGGCTGACCGGCCCCATGTCACCGGAGCAGCGGGCCACGCTCCTCAAGCGCGCCGAGCTGGAGGCCGTGAACGCCGTCCGGCTGCGCGACCACCCGAACATCGTCACGGTCCACGACGTCGTCGTCGAACACGACGTCCCGTGGATCGTGATGCAGCTGGTCTCCGGCGTCACGCTCGAACAGCGCTTACAAGACGGCCCGTTGGACGTGGCCGAGACCAAGGACCTGGCCGTGTCCCTGCTCCGCGCGCTGGCCGCCGCACACGAACAGGGCATCGTGCACCGCGACATCAAGCCCGCGAACATCATGATCACCACGGGCGGGCAGGTCCTCCTCGCCGACTTCGGCATCGCCGCCCCCGAGAACGGCAGCGGGCTCACCTCCACCGGAGTCGTCGTCGGCTCCGCGCCCTACCTCTCCCCGGAACGCGCCGCGGGCCGTCCCGGCCGGGCGAGCAGCGACCTCTTCTCGCTGGGCGTGACGCTGTACGAGGCGGTGGAGGGCGTCTCCCCGTTCCTGCGCGACTCCTCGCTGGCCTCCGCGCACGCCGTCCGCTACGACCCGTACCCGCCCCCGCACCGCGCGGGCCCCCTGGTCCCGCTGATCTCCGGCCTCCTGGCGAAGGACCCGGCGGCCCGCCCGACGATCGACGAGGCGCTGACCCTGCTCGAACGCACCGGCGCCCCCGAGCACCCGGTGCCGCCCGAGATCCCGCACGCACCCACGGAGGAGGTCCGGCCGCCCGAGATCCCGTACACACCCACGAAGGAGGTCCGGCCGCCCGAGCCCGACCCGGGCACGCTGAAACTCACGATCACCAACCTCTGCCGCGGCCCCGTGCACACCCACCTCGGCGTGGACGACCTCGGCGAGATACCCGCCCTGACAACCGTCAGCCACACCGTCCGCCCCTTCTCCGCCCGCACCCTGCGCGTACGGTCCGCCAAGTGGGGCACCGCGTCCCACACGCTGCGCCCGCCCGCGGGCCGCCATCCGCACGTCACCATCCGCGACGACCACGGCGCACTGGACCTCACGAGCAACGGCATCAAGCACCACCCCGCCCGCCCGAAGCCCTCGGAGACCCCCAAGGCCCCGAGCACCCCGAAGGCCCCCGCCACCCCGGCCGACCGGACCCCCGTCCCGCCGCCCGCACGGCCGTCCCCGTCACAACCGGCCGCCAAGGTCCTCGGCGCCCTCGCCATCGCGCTGGCCCTCGCCCTCGCGCAGTACTCCGACAACTCCGGCTTCGCCGGCTGGGTCAGCCACCACCTGCACGGCTCCGCCGCGTCGCCGAAGAAGGGCGACTGCATCTACGGCGACGTCCGCCAGCAGGCGGAGCGCGACGCCCCGGCCACGGTGGACGGCCACGCCTGGGTGAAGGTGCCCTGCTGGTCGGCGGCGAGCGAGTACGAGATCCGCACCGACCCGACGTTCACCTCGGACGTCACCGCACCCACCGCGTGCCCGTCCGACACGAGGCCGATGTGGCTCTCCAAGTCCTCCAGCGCCACCCGCGGCATCCTCTACGAAGGCACCTACGTCTGCCGCAGAGCGAACTGACGCGGGGCGCACGGTGGTATTCGGTTGGAGTCCGGACAGCTGAGCACGGCAGAGTGGCGTGGTGAGTGAACTGTGGGCACGCACCCTGACCTGGGCCGAAGTCGATCCGTCGCGGCATCCGTTCGAGCTGGACGAGGATGCGGCGAAGGCCCTGGCCGCTCTCGTCGCCCCCTTGCTGCCCGGCCCGGAGGCCGTCGAGAAGCTCTGGTGGCGCGCGACGGACCCCGTCACCGCGTTCATGGTGAACCGGTACGGCCGGTGGGCCTGCGGTTGGAACTGGGCGGTGGGTGAAGGCGACGCCGACGGCGGGGTCGTCGACGTGTGGTGCTGTGCGCGCCATTCCGTGACGACGGCGGAGGCGACCGCCCCGTTGGCCGTCGCGGCCCTGCTCGAGTGGCGCGACTGGATCGAGGACCTGGCGGAGCGCTTCGCCGCCTTGGCGCCGCCTCCGCACGCGGCGGCGCCCCTGTCCTGCGTGGATCCCTGGCACTGGGAGCGCGCGTGCACGCGGCTGGTGACCGTGGTGGCCGACCGGACGCGGGCCGAGAGCGGCTGGTACGCACACTGCGAGCAGGTCCTCGGATGGTTCCTCGCCTACAACGGCATGGACGAGGACCGGGCCCGGGAGATCGTGGAAAGCGCGGTCGGCGGCCGGTTCGGCAGCTGGACCGCACCGGACGTCGTCGTGGTCGACACGGTGAGTTCGCGGTTCGCCCGGACCGTGGAGCGCAGCCGATGACATCCGGCCCCGACCACCAGCCGGACGCCCTCGCCGACTGGCTGGGCATCCGCGCACGGATCTCCTGGCCGTCCTGGAGCAGCACCCGCCCCGACTCCGGAGCACCGGCCTACGACGGCTTCCGGGACTTCTTCACCACCACCCGCGGCAGCCGCGACCCCGAAGGGACCCGGCGGGTCCTGACCGCCCTCGGCACGGCCCTCGCCGACGCGGACCAGGGCGAGCGGCTGGACTTCGCCCTCCTGACGAACTGGCAGCGGACCGTCCTGCACCGCGCGTCCGCCCCTTTCCGCACGGCGCCGGCCTTCGCGAAGGCCGGGCGGGAACGCTACGGCCTGACGCCCCGCACCGAGGCGCTCTTCGAGCACTGCCTGTCCGAGAGCGCGCAACCGGACCTCCCCCTCCCCTCGCGCGCCGCTCGGACCTACCTCGACGTCCTCTTCTTCCATCCCTTCGAAGACGGCAACGCCCGCGCGGCCATGCTGGCGCTGGCCTTCGTCCTCGCCCGCGAAGGCGCCCCCCCTCGACCAGGTACACCCCCTACAAACCACCCGCTGGGCCGACGACGCAGCCGGCGCGACCGACCTCGCGGTACTCCTCGGAATCCTGATCCACACGGCGGAGCGCCGCCTGTCGGCCGGAAGGCAGCCATGACCGAACGGGACGTCATTCTCAACGAACTCGCCCAGGGGCTGCGCCCCGTGTCCGAAGGCATCGAGTGGTTCGACGGCCTCGGCCCGGACGAACAGTCCGACGTGCTGCGCTTCCTCCGGCATCACTGCGTCCAAGCGCGCGCCGTCGCTGAGGACGCCCCGGAGAGCATCCGCCGTTCCGGGCTGCGCCCGACGCACACGCCCGCCGTGCTGATCTCACGGGGCCGGATCGACATGCAGCTGGGAAAGATCGCCGGCCTCAGGCCGCTCGACGAACGCCGCAAGGCGTTCCGCCTGCTGATCGCCGTGCTCTCGATAGCCGACGGGCGACGCCGCGAGCGCTTCTGCTCCGGCGGCTGCGGGCACTGGTGGCACGATCTGCCTGCCGCCGACTGACGGCCCGCAGCCGCTCAGCGGGTCCTCCTGGAGAGCTTTTCTCGACAGCTGGGCCCGCCCGCGCCGGATGTCCGCGCCCTACCCCGCAAACGCCGAGATCCCGCCCCGCCTTGCGGCGGAGCGGGATCTCGTGACGTTTCCTGAGAGCTACTCAGGAACTGTCGTTTGTGGGCTGTTCACGAGTGCCGCTGACCTGAACCAATGCGGCGCCTTGAAGATCGCTTCCCGGCTCCCGAGTGATCGTTTCCCGACGGGGTCAGGGTCAGTCCCACCAGAATTCCCAGCAGTGCGTGTCAATGAGTCGCTCGGCGTACGCCGCCAGGGTCTGGGGCCGAGGGCCCTGCCAGATGTTGTCGGGGCAGAAGGCGAAGTGTTCGGCCGCGATGTGCAGGGCGTCTTCCCTACTGGTCGGTGGCGTGGCGATGCTCAGGTGGAGTGTGTCGGAACCAACGGCGACCACGCATGCGCCGAAGCGTCGTTCCCAGTCGCTCACCACGGCGGAGAACGTGGCGGTGTCGTTGTCCCAGTTGGCGGGGCCGTCCCAGCCGACGAGGGCAAGGGCCTCGGCGCCGGAAGGCGCGGCGACCAAGCCCAGTCGTGACTGCGGCCGCCTCAGGGCGAAGTGTTCTGCGTACTCAGCGGCAAGCCGACTGCGATCCGCCGCGTCTTCACGGCCGGGCGCGAGGCCCGGCCAGGTCTGGCCGAAGGGGGCCGTGACGGCCAGCCGCTTGTCGGGCGACAGCATGTCGTCGTCCTCGTCGACCGCGGTGTATGTCGCCCACCACTTCGCAAGCAGATCGGCCGGGTCATGGTCGCCGGGTGATGACATCTGCTCGGGGAAGAGCTCGCCGGCACCCCAGGGCCGGAAGTCGCTGTCCTCGGGGTCGCGCGAGTCGAGAAGCAGGGGCCACACCCCTGAGCGGGGATGTTCGTCGCGGATCCGCTTCCACAACTCCGCGGATACTGCGCCGTCGCTCAGCCACAGGGCTTGGACGCCTCCGTCGCCTTCATCGGACGTGATCAACCGTCCAGGTGGGAGGGGGACAGCAATGTTCGACAGCAGCTCAGGGGTCACGGGCGGATGCTAGCCGTGGGCTCTGACATGCTCGCGATTGCCCGCTCAGGCTCGGCGGTTAGCGTCCATCCATTCGTCGCTGTTCCACATGACGGGCATGGCTCCGACCGGGTCGAATCGAATGTCGGGGTCGTTGCTGTGGACCAGGCAGATCAGCCGGCGCTGAAGTACGACTGCGTGACGGGCTTGGTCGGCGATGATGTCGAGTACGGCTTGAGCGACCCGGGGGCAGGCAGCTGCGAACCGGTCGTAGTCGGTGAAGGCGAGGACGAGTCCCGCGCCTTCCGCTGAGTCGTCGTAGCCGCCGTAGCAGGCCACGTCGCCGAGGCAGTCGTTGAGCGCGTCAAGGTTGTGGCCGTAGTAGTCGGGGAAGTGCAGGGCGGCGGCGATGGCGCGGTGCATGTCCTGCTCCGTGGTCCATTGGCCCGCTGTCAGCCGGACGATGCGGAAGTCACGGTCTTCGAGACGGTGCACAGCCTGGTTGAGGAGACGCTGGCGCCAGAAGAGGGTGACGAACGTGTTGCCCATGTATTCGATGCCGGGGAAGCCAGCCTTCGACGTGCTCGGCGTCGGCTTCGAGGCGGCGTGGCGGCGGTAGTCGTCCAGCAGTCGGAAGAACTCCTCGACCGGGTTGGAGTCCGCAGGTGTGGTGCGTTCGATCTCGGCAGCCCAGCTGAGTGAGCTGGATGTCCCGCGGCTCTCGTGGAGCCATTGCGTGAATCGCTCTTCGGGCCAGAAATCGAAGGGTTCGTCGATCGCGTGCACGCCCAGTGCGACGCGGTAGCCGGTGAGGAGCGCTTCCAGATGACGCAGTGAGTGACCTGGCAGCCACATGCCGGGGCGGAGTCGGATCTGCTCGAGGAAGTCGTACACGTCCGTGCAGTCCTGCCAGTGCTTGACGGCGTTCTGCGGGCTGTCCTCTGTCGGCATGGGGTGAGCCTACGGGGCGGGCAGGAGTGGTCTTTCAGCGCAGGGGTGCGGACCCGAGGTAGGCGAGGGCGGTCGTTTGGGAGCATCTGCGGTCACCCTCTGCGATCTTGTTGCGGCTCGCCCTACGTTTGACTGGGGCTTCCAGTGCCGCGAGGCCCCGATGCCGGCTGGGTGAAGGCAGGGCTGCGATGACGTCGCTCTTCGAGCGTCTGGACACGGAAGAAGCCATTGTCCGCGGGGAGTTGTCGACGCTCCGCGAGAAGATCGCGACGGCAGAGGAACGGCTGGCCCACCTGACGATCACACGGGAGACCCTGCTCTCCCTGACAGGCCATGCTGGCCAGGCCGATGACAGCGCCGAACTTCAGTCACAAGGGCAGGGCCCAGGTGACGGCGGGGACCTCGTGGATGGGGCGGCGCCCGGAGCGGCACCCGGCAATGCAGCCAGCCCCCGTGATCCGTCGGTCGCATCGGGGCCGCTCGAGTTGTCGGTGGCCCGTGAGCGAATGCTGGTGCTGCTGGCAGGGGCCGGGCGGGCGATGAAGGCACAGGACATCGCCGCGGCGATCGGCGAGGACATCTCGGATACCTCGAACGGTCGCAGGACGGAGACGACGCGGTCCCGGTTGAAGGCGCTGATCAGGGAAGGCCGGGTGGTAGAAGACCCCACGGGCTGGTTCGCGATCGCCCCGGCCACCAGGAACGAGCAGGGAGGTTCCGTACCGGTGTGAACCGTGCCGCGAGCGCGCGGCGTCCAAGGGTGGCACCGCCGAGGGTTCAGCTCGGCGGTGCCGGGTTGCGTGACCGCCCAGCAGGGGTGGCTTCCGCATGTCTGAGCGTAGTAGAGGCATTCTCCGCTCGGCGTCGGGAGCCACGAAGTTCGTGATGCCCGTTCGCTGTCTGGCGTTTCCGGGCACGGTTTGAGGCTCAATGCGTTCTGTTCCGTTCGATATTGGTGTTGTCCGGCCACAGTGCGATACCGGTGAAGTGGGCCAGGCGGGCGATGGTCGCCACGTCGGGCCAGGATCGTCCGGCCAGCAGGTCGGCGATGGCCTGCCGGTTGACTCCGGAGCCGGCCGCGGCGGCCCGCAGGCTCAGTCCGAGGCGGTCGAGGGCCTGGGCGAGGGTTCGGGCGATCTGGCGGACCGCTTCGGCGATGAACTGCTCGGGCCAGGCTTCCGGATCCTGGGTGAGCTGCCGGGGGGAGCGTGCGCGGGCGCGTCCGCCGACCATGCGCGCACCACCTTGTCTGTTGTAGTTGATCAGCTGTGGAATGGCTGCTTGTCCAGCCGGTATGCATGGACCGTGGTCCTTGATCCCGACACCTCCGCGAAGATCACCCGATACCAGCCTCGGGAGGCGTCCCCGCTCTGGGCGGAGGTCGCTCCGTTGGTGCGGTCCGTGGTCGCTGCCACCGTGACTGCGGTCCCCTACGACGTGGAGCGGTTGCTGCACGTCACTGGGCGTCTGCCGTTGTGGGCCGAGGCGAGTGGGCTGGAGCGGTCTGCGGATGCGTGGTTGCGCAATGAGGTGATCGACGCGTTCGTCCTCTCGCGCGCCGGCGACATCGAAGGGTCGTCGGTGCGGACGTATCGGACCTGGTTGCTGAGGGTTCGGGATGCTCTGGCGTGGAGTGAGCGCGGGGAGGCTGCTCCGGCCCGGATGCGTGCCGAGGCGAACACGTATCAGCCTTACGCGGCAGCCGAGTTGGCGGGTCTTCGGCACTGGGCCGCTCATCTGCCTCGTCAGCAGAAGACTGATGCGCTCGCGCTGATGGGCCTGGGCGCCGGGCTCGGCCTCATGCCGAAGGAGGTAGCGGCGAGCCGGGGCAGAGACCTGCAGCGTCTGCGTGGGAATGGTCCGCTCTTGCACACGGCCGTCGATCGCCTGGTTCCGCTCGTCGCCCGCGCCGCCTGGGACACCGTCTTGGGAGAACTCGGAGACCAGGCCGGGCGCGGGTACTTGTTCCGCCCGCGGCGGACCACCGAGTACGCGAAGAACCTGATCGGCTCCTGGTCCCTTGCACACCGGCCACCAGACTGCCTGCCGGCGCTGTCGGTGGGCCGGTTGCGGGCGACGTGGATCGTTGAGCTGATGCGGGCCCACATCGATCACCATCTGATCGCGCAGGCCGCCGGGCTCGCCTCGGCCGCCTCCCTCGCACGCTGGCAACACCTCGTTCCTCCCGTCGATGACGCCACCGCCGCACGGCTTCTGCGCGGACCTGAGAGGTGAGCAAGCCCCGGGCCTGGCGGAGTCCGGAGAAGATCAGGAAGTGCCGGCCACGGCCGGTCACTGACGCGCCGTTCGAGATCCCTGACTCCAAGGTCGGCCAGCTCGACGCTCTCCTGCACGGAACGGGTGTGCTCGACCTGATCGACGCCGAGCTGGCAGGTCGTCCCGGGCCGAAGGGTCTGCCAGTGCGGACCGTGCTGGTGGGACTGCTGCTGTCTCTGCACTACCACCGCAGCGCGAGCCTCGCGGATGTCTGCCGCGTGCTCCTGGACGAGTTGCGGGCCCCTGCCCGGGGCTGGCTGGGGATTCCGGATCCCGGCTCGCTCGACGCACACGGGCGGCACGCGTTCACCCGTTGCGTCTACCGGTCCTTCGACCGGCTGACCACCACTCTGGACCCCTTCCGCTGCGACCGGCGCCGTCGGCTTCCCGCTGACGAGGCCATGCTCGCGGCCTCGGCCTGGGAGGACACGGACGCCGAACGGGTGCGCCGCCGGGCCCTGCTGCAGGAGATCAGCGACCGCCTGGTCCTGATCACCGTCCGCCTCGCTCACCGCCGGGGCCTGTTCAAGGGCTGGCAGGGCGACATCGGCGTCGACACCACCCCGGTCCCCGCCTGGCACCATGAGCCCAGCGAGCATCGTGGTCTCGCGTCCGTCGAGATCACCGCCGGCTGGCACCACTGCGGCGGCTCCGACGAAGGGATCTTCGGGCACTCCGCGACACTCCTGGTCGCCGCCAGCCGCAGGCACCCAGCTAGCCACCCACAAGCCGGCAAGCGCGTCAGCCGGCACCCGCAACTCGTGCTCGGCCTTGTCCTGGACAGCCCCGGCAAGCGGATCGGACCGAACGCGATCCACGCCCTGACCCCGTTCGGCTTCCCCACCGGGATCCTGGCGTCCGACCGCGCCTACACCGACCAGGTCTCCAAACACTTCGCCCAGCCCGCAAGACGCCTCGGCTACCAGCTCGTCCTCGACTACAAGCGAGAGAACCGGGGCATCCAGGGCACCCACGAAGGCGCTCTGCTCGTCGACGGTTCCCTCGCCTGCCCCGCCATGCCCACCGCCCTCGCCCAGGCGACTTTCGACCTCAGCGACAAAGCCGTACGCGGCATCGGCGACGACACCCTGCTCCGTGAGCAGATCGCCGCCCGCGAGCCGTACTACCTGCGCCTCAAAGAGTCCGCGGACGAGCGCGGCGCGATCCGGCTCCAGTGCCCGGCCAGCGGACCGTCGCCCGCAGTGGCCTGCCCCCGCTTCAACCAGGTCCACCAGGTCCCCGCACCGCGGCCCGCCATCGTGGACCTCACCAGCCGGCGGGCCACCGCCGCACACACGGCTGCAAAACCCACCGTGCCCATCTCCCAGGCCGAACGCCTGCGGGCCCTGCCCGAGGAGGAACTGCCGCGGATCTGCCGGAAGCCGACGATCACGGTCCGGCCCGGCGACCTGGGCAAGCGCAACAAGTTCCGCCAGGACCGGCACTACCTCCACCCCAGCTGGCAGGACGCCTACCGGCCCGAACGGGCGAACATCGAAGGGGCCAACGGGAGGCTCAAGAGCCACGGCATCAACATCGCCGACCCCAGCAAGCGGCTCGCCCACGGGCGCGTCGCGCAGACCATCCTCCTCGCCCTGATGGTCTGCAGCGCCAACCTGCAGATGCTCTTCAGCTGGGCACAGACCACCGGCACCGCAGCCAACGGGAATCTCGCCGATGTGACCGCGGAGCTCACGGAAGCGGCTCCAGCCCCCATCACCGCGAACGGGCTCTCCCCGCCCCAGCTGCCACCAATGGTCCACACGAACGCCTGACACCCCGGCACCACACGACGAGCTCAAGCACGCCCATCGGCGGCTCCGGCGCCCCTCACGCACTCGAACCACCCCGAAACCCAGGCCGATCCTCCGCCAAACAGTGCCTCGAGGCCCCACCCACGTTCGGGCCTCACCTCGAACACACCCCGCAAACGCCGAGATCCCGCCCCGCCTTGCGGCGGAACGGGATCTCGTGACGTTTCCTGAGAGCTACTCAGGAACTGTCGTTTGTGGACCTGTGGGGATTTGAACCCCAGACCCCCTCGATGCGAACGAGGTGCGCTACCAGACTGCGCCACAGGCCCTTGCGACGTGTGAAACATTAGCATCCCATCCGGGGTGCACGGAAATCCGTTGTCCCGCAGGTCACGTCACTCGTTCGCGGCGCGGGGGCGGTCGTCGCCCTCGTACTGGTCGAAGAGCGGGGTGCGGCCCCGGTCGCGGCTGCGGCGCGGGGTCGGCGGGGTCGCCTTCTGGTCCGCGCGCGGGTCCGGGACGGCCGCGTGGGGCGCCGTCTGCTGGTGCGGCTGCTGGGCGCGCAGGCGGGGTTCCGTCGGCTCCGCCGCGCTGGAGCGCGAGGAGCTCCAGGCGTCCGGGGACGCCGGGCCGGTGGCCCGGGGGGCGACGGGGGCCGTCACGTACGTCGGCAGCGGGACCGGAACCGGCTCCCAACTGTCGCCGCGCGCCGGGCCCCGCTCGCGCTCGCGCTGCTGGTCCACCCACTCCGCGTGGTCGGTCTGCTCGACCAGGGCCCGTCGGCCGGCCTCCTGCGGGGAGACCGGTGGCGCGGGGTCCGGTTCGGAGCCCGCGGCGGCCTCGGGTTCGCGGCGCCGGGGGCGGTTCTCGCGCAGCCGCCGGGCGGCGGTCTCGGCGCGGCGCCGGTCCATGGTGAAGACGAACCGCCGCCGCTCCTGCACCCGCAGGTGCACGATGTACGCGCTCAGCAGGATCGCGGGGACCGCCGGGGCCCAGAGGTAGCGCAGCCCGCCGACGGCGGCGACGACCGCGCCGAGGGTGAAGACGAGGAAGAGCATCGCGGTGGTGCGTCGGCGCCGGGCGAGGACCTGGAGGCGCTGCTCGCGCCGGGCGCGCTCGGCGCGGTCCGCCCGTTCGACGGTCGCGCCCCGCGGTTCCGCCCTGGTTCTGGGCACGGCATTGACCCGGGCGTCGGCGTCGACGGAATTCACTTTCTCCGTCGCGGCGTCCGGGTCCGCGTGGTGCTGGGCTTCCGCCTCCTCGTCACCGCGCTCACGCAGCCCCTTGGCGTAACGGCGCTCCATTCCGGCCCGGCCGGAAAGCAGCCGGATGGCGGTGGAGAAGCGTTCCGTCGGACGGGCTTCGTTCAGCTCGTCCTGCCTCCGGAGCCACATGGGCACCAAGTAGGCGGCCCAGGCCCCCACGATGACTGCGTAGATGAGGCCGCTGCTGCTCACACCCCACACCGTAGAGGGGTACGACCGGAGGCATCCGCCAATTGGGCCGGTGTGTCGCACGATCCGGCTGATATCACGGACTTTTTTTGTGATTCTTCGGATCAGGTTATGGAAACTCCGGCAATTATTCGAACCTTTATTCGAACAATCGGGTCTTGGTTGCCAATGGCGACCATATGGCCGTCCGGCGCGGGCGCTATTTCTGCGGCGGAGCGTGCCCGTGGCGTTCGCGGTGCCAGCGGTTCAGCAATCCGTCCCGCGCCTCCTCCGCCGTCAGCGCGAAGACGAGGTGGTCCCGCCACGCGCCGTCGATGTGCAGGTAGCGCGGCCGCATGCCCTCCTCGCGGAAGCCCAGCTTCTCCACGACCCGCCGGCTCGGCCCGTTCTCGGGCCGGATGCACACCTCGATGCGGTGCAGCCCGACCTGGCGGAAGCAGTGGTCCACCGCCAGCGCCACCGCGGTCGGCATCACGCCCCGCCCGGCCACGTCGCGGTCCACCCAGTAGCCGACGTGGCCCGCGCACATGGAGCCCCAGGTGATGCCGGCGACCGTCAGCTGCCCGACGAGGCGGCCCTGGTACTCGATGACGAAGGGCAGCATCCGGCCCCCGTTCGCCTCGGCCCGCAGGTGGCGGACCATCTGGCGGTACGTCGGCCGCTGCACGGCCGGACCCCAGGGCGCGGCCGGCGGGATGGTCGCCTCCCACGGCCGCAGCCAATCGCGGTTGCGCCGGTTCACCTCGCGCCAGGCACGCTGGTCACGGACTTTTATCGGCCGGAGCGTGACATCGCCGTCCGCCAGCACCACCGGCCAGGTGGGTCCGTTCAGCTCGGGCTCCCGGGTCTGGGATGGTCGCCGCCCCGGATCTGGTCGACGGCGTGGAGCAGGATGCGGTCCAGGACGCTCAGGCCGTCCCGTACGCCGCCGGTCGAACCCGGCAGGTTGACGATCAGCGTGTGCCCGGCGACGCCCGCCAGGCCCCGGGACAGGGCCGCGGTCGGCACCTTCGCCAGGCCCTCGGCGCGGATCGACTGCGGGATGCCGGGGATCTCGTAGTCCAGGACCCGCGCGGTGGCGTCCGGGGTCCGGTCGGTGGGCGAGATCCCGGTCCCGCCGGTGGTGAGGATGACGTCGTACCCGGCGGCCACGCCCTCGCGCAGGGCCTCTTCGACGGGGTCGCCGTCGGGCACCACGCGCGGGCCGTCCACCGCGAAGCCGAGCCGGGCGAGGGCGTCCGCGAGCAGCGGGCCGCCCTTGTCGGCGTACACGCCCCGCGAAGCGCGGTTGGAGGCGGTGACGACCAGGGCGCGCAGCGGCGCCCGTTCACCCTCCGGCGCGCCGGGAACGTCCGCGTCCGGACCGGGGCCGCCGTGCGCGTGGCTGTGGACCTCGCCGCCGCGCGGGGGGTTCACGCGCGGTTCCAGTCGCCGGACTTGCCGCCGGTCTTCTCCTCCACCCGGACGTCGGTGATGACCGCGCCCTTGTCGACGGCCTTGACCATGTCGATCACGGTGAGCCCGGCGACCGCGACGGCCGTCAGCGCCTCCATCTCGACGCCCGTGCGGTCGGCGGTCTTGACGGTGGCCAGGATCTCCACGGCGTCGTCCGTCACCGACAGGTCGACCTTGACGCCCGAGACGGCGAGGGGGTGGCACAGCGGGATCAGGTCCGGGGTGCGCTTGGCACCCATGATCCCGGCGATCCGCGCGGTGGCGAGGGCGTCGCCCTTGGGCACGCCCTCGCCCCGCAGCAGTTCGATCACCCGGGGCGAGACGAGCACCCGGCCGCTCGCGCGGGCCGTCCGCGTCGTGACGTCCTTCTCCGACACGTCGACCATCCGGGCCGCGCCGGCCTCGTCGATGTGCGTCAGCCTGCTCTGCGTGCTCATAAGTGCGTGCTGCTCCCGTCCGGGCCCCGCAAGGGCCTGTGTGGTGCAACACGCTACCCGCACCGGGCGGGGTTCAGCCGAGCAGGACCACTTCCAGCTCGCTGCCGGGCTCCACCGAGGTGACGTCCTCCGGCACCACCATCAGCGAGTCCGCGTGCGCGAGCGCGGCGATCAGGTGCGAGCCCGATCCGCCGACCGGGCTCACCGTCCCGCGCTCCGGGTCGTGCTTGCCGCGCAGGAACTGGCGGCGTCCGGCCGGCGAGCGCAGCGCCTTGTCGGCTTCGAGCACCGCGCGGACCACCGGGCGGTGCAGGTCCCCCGCGGGCAGGCCCATCAGGGCCCGGATGGCCGGGCGGACGAAGAGTTCGAAGGAGACGTACGAGGACACCGGGTTGCCCGGCAGCGCGAGCAGCGGGGTCGCGTCGGGGCCGACCGTGCCGAAGCCCTGCGGCTTGCCGGGCTGCATGGCCAGCTTGCGGAAGTCAACCCGGGTGGCGTCGACGTCGCCCTCACCGGACGCTCCGTCGGCGTCCGTCGCCACGGACGTCAGGGCTTCCTTCACCACGTCGTACGCGCCGACGCTGACGCCGCCCGTCGTGACGATCAGGTCCGCCCGGATGAGCTGGTCCTCGATGGTCGAGCGCAGGGTGTCGGCGTCGTCGGCGACCGCGCCGACCCGGTAGGCGATGGCTCCGGCGTCACGGGCCGCGGCGGCCAGCGCGAAGCTGTTGGAGTCGTAGATCCGGCCCTCGGTCAGCGGTTCGCCGGGCTGGACCAGCTCGCTGCCGGTGGACATGACGACGACCCGGGCGCGCGGGCGCACCCGGACGGTGCCGCGGCCGATGGCGGCCAGCAGCGCGATCTGCGGCGGGCCGAGCACGGTCCCGGCGCGCAGCGCCAGGTCACCCGCCTGTACGTCGCTGCCGCGCGCGCGGACATGGGCGCGGGCCTCGGCGGCCCGGTACACCCGGACCTCGCCGCGTGCGCCCTCGGGGGCCTCGCTGGCCGGGGTCATCCCCGCGGCCGCGCCGCCACCCGTACCGCCGTCGGTCCACTCGACCGGTACGACGGCCTCCGCGCCCGGGGGCAGCGGGGCGCCGGTCATGATGCGGGCGGCCTCGCCGGGGCCAACGGTGGGCAGCTTCCCACTGCCCGCCGCGACGTCCCCGATGACCGTCAGCACCGCGGGGAACTCCTCGCCCGCGCCCTGGACGTCGGCCACCCGGACGGCGTACCCGTCCATGGAGCTGTTGTCGAAGGGCGGGAGGGCGACGGGCACGGTGACGTCCTCGACCAGGACACAGCCCTGGGCGTCCAGCAACTGGAGCTCGATCGGCTCCAGCGGCCGGATCGCGGCGAGTACGTCCGCGAGGTGCTCGTCGACCGACCACAGACGCTGCTGGTCGGCGTCCGTCGATCGAGGATCCTGCGGTGCTGAACTGGTCAAGGTGCTACATCTCCTCCGTGACGTAACTGTGAAGCCAGGTGCGGAACTCCGGGCCCAGGTCCTCGCGCTCGCACGCGAGGCGGACGATGGCCCGCAGGTAGTCCCCGCGGTCCCCGGTGTCGTAGCGGCGGCCCCGGAAGACCACGCCGTGCACCGGGCCGCCGATGGACTCGTCGGCGGCCAGCTTCTGCAGGGCGTCGGTGAGCTGGATCTCCCCACCGCGGCCCGGCTCGGTCTCCCGCAGTATGTCGAAGATCGCGGGGCTGAGGACGTACCGGCCGATGATCGCGTAGTTGCTGGGCGCTTCGTCCGCGTCCGGCTTCTCGACGAGACCGGTGATCTTGACGATGTCGTCGTCGCCGGTCTTCTCCACGGCGGCGCAGCCGTAGAGGTGGATGGACCGGGGGTCCACCTCCATCAGCGCGATGACGGTGCCGCCGGTGCGCTGCTGGAGGTCGACCATCTGCTGCAGGAGCGGGTCGCGCGGGTCGATCAGGTCGTCGCCGAGGAGGACGGCGAAGGGCTCGTCGCCCACGTGCGGGGCGGCGCACAGCACGGCGTGACCGAGTCCGCGCGGGTCGCCCTGCCGGACGTAGTGCATGGTGGCCAGGTCACTGGACTCCTGGACCTTCTTCAGCCGGTCGTCGTCGCCCTTGGCGATCAGGGCCGACTCCAGCTCGTAGTTGCGGTCGAAGTGGTCCTCCAGGGGCCGCTTGTTACGCCCAGTGATCATGAGGACGTCGTCGAGACCGGCCGCGACTGCCTCTTCGACCACGTACTGGATGGCCGGCTTGTCCACAACCGGGAGCATTTCCTTCGGGGTGGCCTTCGTCGCCGGGAGGAAGCGAGTGCCGAGGCCCGCGGCCGGGATGACGGCCTTCTTGATCACGGGGTGCAACTGAGTCATGGGCAGAACGATAGTCGGTGGCTCTGAACGCCTTGCGAACACCCGGGTGAATTGTTCCGCATTTGTCCTGAAATAGAAGGGTCTGAGAACCAGCTGTGGTACAGAACCGTTCCAATAAAGCGGAGTTGCGGCGCTCACTTCTCGCCGCCCGCCGCGCCCTGCCCGACGAGACCCTGCGCAGGTCGGCCCGCGCACTGGCCGAGCGGGCGCTCGACCTGCCCGAGCTGGCCGACGCCGGCTCCGTGGCCGCGTACGTCTCCATCGGCTCCGAACCCGGCACCCGGGACCTGCTCGACGCGCTGCGCGGACGCGGGGTCCGCGTCCTGCTGCCCGTCCTGCTCCCGGACAACGACCTCGACTGGGCCGCGTACGAAGGTCCCGCGAGCCTGGCCGCGGCCGCCCGCGCCGGGAAGATGACCCTACTGGAACCGGTCGGCCCGCGGCTGGGTCCCGACGCGGTCACCGGCGCGGACGCGGTGCTGCTGCCCGGGCTCGCGGTGGACGGGCGCGGGATGCGGCTGGGGCGCGGCGGAGGCTCGTACGACCGGGTGCTCGCCCGGCTGGAGCGCGCGCGGGCCCATCCGGCGCTGGTCGTGCTCCTCTACGACGAAGAGGTGGTCGCGCGGGTCCCGGAGGAACCGCACGACCACCCCGTGCACGCCGTGGTCACCCCGTCGGGGGTGCGCCGCCTGCGCCCCTAGAGGGGCGTCACGGCTTGAGCGTCAGCGTCTCGACCGTCGCCTTGGCGACCGCCTCCTTGCCGAAGGCCCAGTCCAGCAGCTCGCCCTTGGCCCACATGTCCGTCTGGTCGGTGTAGTGGTCGGCGTAGGCGTGGCCCGAGGCGCCGGTGAGGTTGATCCACTTCGACTTGTCGAGGTCGTTGAGGTTCACGACCATGCGCATCGAGGGGACCCAGGTCACGTCGTAGCCGCTGGAGGCGTTCCAGCCGGTGGCGTTGACGGTGGCCTCGCCGCCGCCCAGGTTCCAGGGACCGCGGTTGAGCAGCCACTTCATGAAGCCGGGGCCCTCGGTGCCGATCGTCTGGTTCTTCAGCGTCAGCTGGTGCAGCCGGCCCCAGCTCCAGCTGGACTGGTCCTTGCCGAGCTTGGCCGTCAGCTCCCAGCGGGCGTCCTTCATGGCCCGCGCGAAGAGCTCGTCGCGGGTGGTGGTCGCCTTGTCCGAGTACAGGGCGGGCGACTGCCACCAGGCGGACTTCTCGTCCTTGACCAGCTTGCGGACGACCTCGAACCAACGGTCGCCGCCGTCGGGCTGCGCCGAGTCCGAGTCGCGCTCGCCGCACTCGCGGACCACCGTGGCGAGGTCGTCCGCCGGGCCCGTGCCGTTGCCCTTGACGTTCATGCAGCTGCCCTTGACCCGCAGCTCCTTCGGCATCTTGTCGCCGAAGGACAGCTTGAGGATGTTGCGCCAGACCGCGTTGAAGTAGGCGGCCGCCGCCGAGTCGGGCTCCTGCGTGTAGTTCCAGCCCTCCAGCAGCTTCTGGGCGGACCGCACGTCCGGGTCCGAGACGGGGATCTTGGTCAGCAGGGGCGCGAGCAGCGTGGCGATCTCGCTGCTGTTGTCCGTCTGCATGGTGCGCATGTCGTCGGTGGAGATCTTGCCGCTGTCCTTGATCTTCGCCTCGATGAGGTCGTTGATCCGCTGGCTGCGGGCGCCGTAGCCCCAGTCCGTGGTCAGCGTGTACGGGTACTTGCCCGCGCCGGTGCCGCTCTCGACGACCGCCTGGTTGGCGGTGACGACGTAGCCGCGCTGCGGGTTGTACTCGGAGGGCAGCTCGTTCTGGGGGATGAAGCCCTTCCAGGCGTACTTCGAGTCCCAGCCCGGCGCCGGCATCCGGCCGTCGCCCGTGGTGCGCAGCGGGATCTTGCCCGGGGCCTGGTAGCCGATGTTGCCGGTCGCGCCCTTGTTGTCGGCGTAGATCAGGTTCTGCGACGGGACCTCGAAGTCGGCGGCGGCGGCCCGGAAGCTCGGCCAGTCCTTCGCGCGGTTCAGCTTGAAGACGGCGTCCATCGACTTGCCCGCGTCCAGGGCGGTCCAGCGCAGGGCGACGGCGTAGCCGTTGCCGCGGTCGGGGGCCGTGCCGCCGACCGGGGCGCGGGCGCCGACCGTGCCCAGCTCGTCGCTGCGGTCGGAGACGAGCGGACCGTTGTTCGTGGTGCGCACGGTGATCTTCTTCGAGGTGCCGCCCGCGATCTTGATGACCTCTTCGCGGGTGGTGAAGGGGAGCACCTTGCCGTCGTAGACGTAGCCCTCGGGCTTGACCTGCTCCAGGTAGAGGTCGGTCACGTCGGCGCCGAGGTTCGTCATGCCCCAGGCGATGTCGGCGTTGTGGCCGATGACCACGCCGGGCATGCCGGAGAAGGAGAACCCGGCCACGTCGTACTGGCAGGACGCCGAGGCCGTCCGGCAGTGCAGGCCCATCTGGTACCAGACCGAGGGGAGCTGCGGGGCCAGGTGCGGGTCGTTCGCGAGCAGCGGCTTGCCGGTGGTCGTGTACTTGCCCCCGATGACCCAGGAGTTCGATCCGATGCCGCTGCCGTTGGGACCGAGCAGGGCGGGGATCTGGTCCAGCGTCGAGGCCAGCGAGGTGAGCTGGGTGCGCAGGCCCGCGCTGGCGCCCTGGACGGTGGTGTTGTCCACCGCGCTGGTGTTGTTGGCGGAGGTGGAGGGGCCCGAGTTGTTCGACCCGGTGCTGTTGGAGCCCGTGCTGTTCGAGCCGGAGCTGTTGGAGCCCGTGCTGTTCGACCCGGAGCTGTTCGACCCGGTGCTGTTCGAGCCCGGGGCGCCCTGGGTGACGAACTTGCCGCCCTCGATCTTGCCGCCGTCGACGATCGACTTGTTCCGGTCGAAGGGGTACGGCGGGTACAGCTCGTCGATCTGGGCCTGCGTGAGCTTGCCGGTCATCAGCGAGCGGTCGATCTCTTCCTGCATGTTGCCGCGCAGGTCCCAGGCCATCGCCTTGAGCCAGGCCACGGAGTCGACCGGGGTCCACTGCTCGGGCTTGTAGTCGTCGCTGAGCTTGAGGGCGGCGTGCTCGACGGAGAGGTCCTTGCCGGACTTGCCCTTGAGGTACTCGTTGACCCCGTCGGCGTAGGCCTGGAGGTACTTCTTCGTCTCGGGTGAGAGCTTGGTGTCGTACTCGCTCTGCGCGACCTGCCGCCAGCCCAGCGTGCGCAGGAAGGCGTCGGTCTCGACCTGGCCGGCCCCGAACATCTCGGAGAGACGGCCGGAGGTCATGTGGCGGCGTACGTCCATCTCCCAGAACCGGTCCTGCGCGTGCACGAAGCCCTGCGCACGGAAGAGGTCCTGGTCGGTGTCGGCGTAGAGCTGCGGGATGCCCTTGGCATCGCGCTTCACCTCTACGGGCGCGGTGAGTCCGGCGAGCTTGAGGGTGCCGGTCGTCTGCGGGTAGGAAGCGCGCAGCGTGTCCGCGCTCCAGTACGCCCCGTAGCCAAGGCCCGCGACGAGCGCCAGCACCAGCGTGAGCACGATCAGACGGGCGCGTCGTCCCTTCTTCTTGACGGAAGGGGCGGATTCTTTGGCGGGCATCGCTGTCCTTCGCGGGGCAGGGTGGTCCTGGAGTGCTGGAGCAACCATAGGCGCAGGGCGCCCGGGAGTGATCCGCGAGGGGTCCCGGCGGCTGGCAGCAGGGGCGATGGCCGTTTCACAATGTGAGTAGAGCGTCAAGAAATCGTCAAATATTAGGTAAGGTAACGAAGTACTTGCCGCCGGAGCAACGATCCGGCAGGCGCTCCGAGGGAAGGATCGCCCGCTGACTGTCCACCAGCTCAATGAGCTTCTGCTGGTCTGCTCGCTCGTGCTGCTCATAGCCGTCGCAGCGGTGCGCATCTCCTCGCGCAGCGGGCTCCCCAGTCTGCTCATCTACCTCGGCATAGGCATCGCGATAGGCCAGGACGGCATCGGCAACGTCGTCTTCGACAATGCGGAGCTGACGCAGGTCATCGGCTACGCGGCCCTCGTGGTGATCCTCGCCGAGGGCGGTCTGGGCACGAAGTGGAAAGAGATCAAACCGGCCCTGCCCGCCGCGATCGTGCTCTCCCTGGTCGGCGTCGCCGTCAGCGTGGGCGTCACGGCCGCCGGAGCGCACTACCTGGTGGGGCTGGAGTGGCGCCAGGCGCTGCTGATCGGAGCCGTCGTCTCCTCGACGGACGCCGCCGCCGTCTTCTCCGTCCTGCGCAAGGTGCCCCTGCCCGCACGGATCACCGGCGTCCTGGAAGCCGAGTCCGGCTTCAACGACGCCCCCGTGGTGATCCTCGTCGTGGCCTTCGCCACGGTCGGCCCGGTGGACGACTGGTACGTACTGCTCGGGAAGATCGCCCTCGAACTCGCCATCGGCGTCGCGATCGGCCTGACCGTGGGCTTCCTCGGGGCCTACGGCCTGCGGCACGTGGCGCTCCCCGCCTCCGGCCTCTACCCGATCGCCGTGATGGCCATCGCCGTGACGGCGTACGCGGCCGGGGCGATGGCCCACGGATCCGGCTTCCTGGCGGTCTACCTGGCGGCCATGGTGCTGGGGAACGCGAAGCTCCCGCACTGGCCCGCGACCCGCGGGTTCGCCGACGGACTCGGCTGGATCGCCCAGATCGGCATGTTCGTGCTGCTGGGCCTGCTCGTCACCCCGCACGACCTGGTCAACGACTTCTGGCCGGCCGTGATCATCGGCCTGGTGTTGACGATGGTGGCGCGCCCGCTGGAGGTCTTCCTGAGCCTGCTGCCCTTCCGGCTGCCGTGGCAGGAGCAGGCCCTGATGTCCTGGGCCGGGCTGCGCGGCGCCGTCCCCATCATCTTGGCCACCATCCCCATGGTGTCCGGGATCGAGGGCAGCGACCGGGTCTTCAACATCGTCTTCGTGCTCGTCGTCGTCTACACCCTGGTGCAGGGGCCGACGCTCCCCTGGCTGGCCCGCAAGCTCAAGCTCGGCGACCAGGGGCCGGGGGCGGCCGACCTCGGGATCGAATCGGCGCCGCTGGAGCGGCTGCGCGGACACCTGCTGTCCTTCGGCATACCCGAGGGCTCGCGGATGAACGGGGTCGAGGTCAGCGAGCTGCGGCTGCCCGCCGGGGCCGCCGTCACGCTGGTGGTGCGGGACGAGAAGAGCTTCGTACCGCTGCCCGCGACCGTGCTGCGGCGCGGGGACGAGCTGCTGGTGGTCGCGACGGATCCGGTGCGCGACGCCACGGAGGCCCGACTGCGGGCGGTGGCCCGGGGCGGCAAGCTGGCGGGCTGGCTCGGGACGGGCGGGTCCACCGCGGTCACCCACCGGGGTCCGAAATAGGACAGGTTCGATGCCGAGTGGCTGGTTCTGCCCTGTTTTCGGGGGGAGCGGAAGGCGAAGTTCCCGTTAATCGCAGGTGAAGAGATGCGATGTCGCCGCAATCACAGGGCGCGGTGGGCGGTGTGCCTGTACCATGAAGGCACACCATATCGAACCAACTCTGTCTGACGCAGAGCTGGCGCGACCGCTCGGCGGCCGTGGCACCCTCCCGCAGTGGGGCGCCCAGGTATCACTCGGTTCGGCGCAAGAGGACAGCTCTCGGGGCTCCCACATGTACGGGTGCGACTCGCTCACAAGGCGCCGCACCGTCCGCAGTCGGGGAGTTCTACCAGGCAGCGGAAAGGCAAGGCCGTGACATCCGCGGTCACGACCGAGAAGTCCCGCCCCGGCTACGGCCAGCTCCTGCGCACGCCCGGTGCCCTCAGCTTCCTGATCCCCGGCTTCGCCGCGCGACAGCCCTTCGCGATGCTCACCATCGGCATCGTCCTGCTCGTCCAGCACACCACCGGCTCCTTCGGTGACGCGGGCGTCGTCGCCACCGTCACCGGCATCTCGATGGCGCTGTTCGCCCCGCAGATCGGCAAGCTCGCCGACCGCCGCGGCCAGAGCGCCGTCCTGATCCCCACCGTCTTCGTGCACGCCGCGTCCGTCGTCGGTCTGACCTCGCTGGCCCTGCTGGACGCGCCGCTGTGGGCCCTCGCGCTCGCGGCGGTCCCGGCCGGCGCCTCGGTCCCGCAGGTCGGCCCGATGGTCCGGGCCCGCTGGGCCGCCAAGCTCGAAGGCTCGCCGCTGCTGTCGACGGCCGCCGCCTGGGAGTCCGTCACCGACGAGCTGACCTTCGTCGTCGGCCCGGTGCTCGCGACCTTCCTGTGCACCACCGTCCACCCGTCGGCCGGTCTGCTCACCGAGGCGGGCCTGACCCTCATCGGCGGTCTGCTCTTCGCCGCGCAGCGCGGCACCCAGCCCAAGCCGGTGCCCCGCCTCGCGGGTGGCGAGAAGCACGCCTCGGCGCTGTCCTTCCCGGGGCTCCGCGTCCTGATCGTCGCCTTCGTCGGCATCGGCGCCGTCTTCGGCGGCATGCTGATCTCGCTCGCCGCCTTCTCCGAGGAGATCGGCAACCCGGGCGCGAACGGCCTGCTCTACGGCATCTTCGCGGGCGGCAACATGATCGCGGGCATCGCCTGCGGCACGATCGCCTGGAAGATCGGCCCGCGCCGGCGCCTGATCCTCGGCTACGTCGGCCTCACCGCCGCCGCGTCGGTGCTGTGGACCGTGAACTCGGTCTTCCTGCTCGGCGCGCTCGGCCTGGTCGTCGGCCTGTGCATCGCCCCGGCCCTGATCACCGGCTACACCATGATCGAGCAGCTGGTCCCGGCCGCCTCGCGGACCGAGGCCTTCACGGCGCTGACCGGTGCGGTCGCCTTCGGGCAGGCCGCCGCGGTGACCGTCGCGGGCCGTCTGACCGACGCCCACGGGTCCTCGTACGGCTTCCTGGTCCCGGCGGCGGCCACCGCGCTGGCGCTGCTGACCCTGCTGGCGCTGCGCTCCAAGCTGGCGCCGAAGGCTCCGAGCCGGGTCATCAGCTCGTCGCAGCAGCCGTCACAGAAGCCTTCGCAGCAGCCGTCCGGCACGTCGAAGCCGGGGGCTACCGTGCGGGTGAACGAGCGTGTCGTGGGTCACCGCGTACCGGTGACGGTGGACTGATCGGCCGGAATACGTCACCATGGAACGTCGTTAGCACTCATTGAGTGAGAGTGCCAGGAGGAAATTCGTGCCGACCTACCAGTACCAGTGCACCGAGTGCGGTGAGGGCCTTGAGGCCGTGCAGAAGTTCACCGATGACGCACTGACCGTGTGCCCGAGCTGTGACGGACGCCTGAAGAAGGTGTTCTCCGCGGTCGGCATCGTCTTCAAGGGCTCCGGTTTCTACCGGAACGACAGCCGCGGCTCCTCGTCGAGCAGCACGCCGGCCTCCAAGCCCGCGTCCTCGACGACCGCGTCCGCTCCGGCGGCTTCGGCTTCGTCCTCCTCCTCGACGTCGTCGTCCTCGACCTCGTCGTCGTCGAGTGGCTCCTCCAGCAGCGGCAGCACCTCCGCCGCCTGACGTTCCGCTTCACGAAGGGCCCCGCCACCGGTCACCACCGGCGGCGGGGCCCTTCGCGCGTTCGCACGCCCGTTCCCCGGATCCCCCGTGAGGGTTCTCGTGGCAGCCTTTAGGGTGGGGATCATGGCGAACGCAGAGATCGGTGTCATCGGCGGCTCGGGCTTCTACTCCTTCCTGGAGGACGTGACCGAGATCGAGGTGGACACCCCGTACGGCAAGCCCAGCGACTCCCTCTTCCTCGGCGAGCTGGCCGGCCGCCAGGTGGCGTTCCTGCCCCGCCACGGCCGCGGCCACAAGGTCCCGCCACACAAGATCAACTACCGCGCCAACCTCTGGGCCCTGCGCTCGGTGGGCGTCCGCCAGGTGCTCGGCCCCTGCGCGGTGGGCGGCCTGCGCCCGGAGTACGGCCCGGGCACCCTGCTCGTCCCCGACCAGCTGGTCGACCGCACGAAGTCCCGCGCCCAGACCTTCTTCGACGGCGAGCCGCTGCCCGACGGGTCCGTCCCGAACGTCGTGCACACCACCTTCGCCGACCCCTACTGCCCCGTGGGCCGCGCGGCCGCCCTGGCCGCGGCGCGGGGACGGGACTGGGAGCCGGTGGACGGCGGCACCATGGTCGTCATCGAGGGCCCGCGCTTCTCGACCCGCGCCGAATCCCGCTGGCACGCGGCGGCGGGCTGGTCGGTGGTCGGCATGACGGGCCACCCCGAGGCCGTCCTCGCCCGCGAGCTGGGCCTCTGCTACGCCTCGATGGCCCTGGTCACCGACCTGGACGCGGGCGCGGAGACCGGCGAAGGGGTGTCCCACACCGAGGTCCTGCGGGTCTTCGGCGAGAACGTCGGCCGACTGCGCGAGGTCCTCTTCGACGCGGTGGCCGCCCTCCCGGCGACGGAGTCGCGCGACTGCCTGTGCACACACGCGCACGACGGCTGGGACCTGGGCATCGAACTGCCGTAGCGGGTGCGCTCGCGGCGGGTGGGCTCGCGGCCGGTGGGCTTCCGCGGTGGGCGGGATCGCTCGTGTGGGTGACCGGGTTGTCCACAACCTGGGGGCCGTCCACAGGGCGGAGCGGGATCCGGCGGACGGGCGGATCGTGAGGGGGTCCGGGCAGATCGCCCGGGCTCACCTGACGAAGGGCGTGACGGCCATGTCCGCTTCTCCTTACCCGCGTTCCACCCCCTCCCCCTCCTCCTCTCCGCCTTCCCCCGGTGCCGGTGTCGGCACCGGAGGCCGTGGCGGTTCCGCCACCGCCTGCGGCCCCGTGCACGCCGTGCCGGCCTTCGCCCCGCTCCGGGTGGGCCGGAGCGGGGACCGGCTGCGCAGGGCGGTGCGGCGCAGGCGGCGGGTGGTGGGCGCGGGCCTCGCGGTGGCGGCGGCCGCGCTGGCCGCCGGGGCCGGGGCCGGGGCCAGTGCCTCGCGGGCCGCGCCTCCACCACAGCCCCCGGTGGCCTCCGCCGCCGGGCGGGCCGTTCCCGTGCCCCTGGTGTCGGCGCCGGTGCGGATCGCGGACGCGGCGACGGTCGGGCTCCTGCGGGTCGGGGACCGGGTGGACGTGGTGGCCGCGGAGCGGGACGGGCCGCCGCGGGTGCTGGCGGAGTCGGCCAGGGTTGCCGAAGTGCCGCCCGGGGAGAAGGGTGTTGGGGACGCCGGGGCGCTGGTGGTCCTGTCCGTGCCCCGGGACACCGCGCGGGCCCTCGTGGGCGCGGGCACGGTGGCGCGATTGGCCGTGACCCGATGCCGACTCGTACACACACCCGATCAAGTCGCCTGATGGTGTGCGCCGATTGGACACGCCGGGCCCGGACTGCCGTAGTTTTCGGAACCGTTGGCTCCGAGTGCAGTACGAGCGAAATGAGATGCAGTGGTGAGCGAGAAGAACACCGGCCTCCTGGCAGGCTTCAAAGCCTTCCTGATGCGCGGCAACGTGGTCGACCTCGCGGTGGCCGTGGTCATCGGTGCGGCGTTCACGAACATCGTGAACTCGGTGGTCAAGGGCATCATCAGCCCGCTGGTCGGCGCGATCGGCACGAAGGACCTGGACAAGTACTCGTCCTGCCTGAAGAGCCCCTGCGAGACGAACGCGACGGGCGAGGTCGTCTCCGGCATCCCGATCATGTGGGGCTCGGTGCTGAATGCGACGCTCAGCTTCCTGATCACCGCGGCCGTCGTCTACTTCCTGATGGTGCTGCCGATGGCGAAGTACCTCGCCAAGCAGGAGCAGCGGCGCAAGGCCAAGGAAGGCGTCCAGGAGACCATGGAGATCAGCGAGCTGGAGGTCCTCAAGGAGATCCGCGACGCGCTCGTCTCCCAGCGGGGCGGGGGCGCGACCGGCCAGGGCCGGGACGGCTCGGCCTGACTCAGACGTGGTGCGGCGGCTTCTCGTCGAGGAAGCGGGCCAGGTCGGCCGCGCTGTCCGCGGCGGGGGGCCGGTCCCCCCAGCCCCGGTCCGTGTCGTCCGAGGACTGCCGGTCCAGCGGGTCGTCGAAGTCCAGCTTCGGCTTCGGCCGGGACCCGGCGGGCTGGGGCGACTGCGGGCCGGAGGCGGGGGCGGTACTCATGCCTCAAGGGTACGGCCGCCCCCGCGGCGGCTCAGCTGGGCGCCTCGGCACCCTTGCGGGCGTAGAACCACCAGCAGACGACCAGGCAGGTCGCATAGAACCCGATGAAGATCCACAGGGCGGTCGTCACCTGGAGGTTCGCGAACATCGCCGGGATGAAGAAGAAGCCGTAGGCGGCGATCGCGGAGGAGAAACCGGTGACCGCGCCCGCCTCCATCTCGGACTGCTTGAGGGCCGCGGCCTGCGCCTCGGGACCCTTCCCCTCGGCCTCCTTCGCGTGCTGGTCCCGGAAGATGACCGGGATCTGCCGGAAGGTCGATCCGTTGCCCAGGCCGGAGAAGAAGAAGGCCACCAGGAAGCCGATGAAGAAGGTCCAGAAGCTTCCCTGGTCGCCACCGGAGGGCAGCGCGAAGATCACCACGACCAGCGCGGCCGCCATGCCGACGAAGGAGAGCATGGTGACCCTGGCCCCGCCCATCTTGTCCGAGAGCCAACCGCCGGCCCAGCGCATGATCGCGCCGACGAAGGGTCCGATCCAGGCATAGGTGGTGGCCTGGTAGCCCTGGGTCTCGAAGTTGTTCTTGATGAGCAGCGGCAGGCCCGCGGCGAAGCCGATGAAGGACCCGAAGGTGCCGACGTAGAGCCAGGTCATCAGCCAGTTGTGCTTGCGCTTGAAGATGATCTTCTGCTGGCTGAAGGGGGCCGCGGCCACCTTCAGGTCGTTCATCAGGAACCACGCGAGCAGCGCCATGATGACCAGCAGCGGCACCCAGAGGAACGCGCCGTTCTGGAGCCAGATGTCGGTGTTCTTCTTGGCGTCGTGCTGCGGACCACCGGCGGGTGCGCCGAGCACGGCCGCGGTGACCACCAGCGGTGCGACCAGCTGGACCACGCTGACGCCGAGGTTGCCGAGGCCGCCGTTCAGCCCGTTGGCACTGCCCTTCTCCCGTTTGGGGAAGAAGAAGCCGATGTTGGCCATCGAGGACGCGAAGTTGGCGCCGCCGATGCCGCAGACCGCGGCGATCAGGGCCAGCTCCCAGTACGGGGTGCCCGTGTCCTGGAGCGCGAAGCCCAGCCAGAGCATCGGGGCGACCAGCACCAGGGTGCTGATCGCGGTGAACTTCCGCTCGCCGAAGATCGGCCCGATGAAGGTGTACAGGATCCGGAAGGTGCCGCCGGTGATGCCGGGGATGGCGGTCAGCCAGAAGAGCTGGGACTTGGAGAAGCCGAAGCCGACGTCGTTGAGTTTCACGACGGTGACCGACCAGACCTGCCAGACCACGAAGCCGAGCATCAGCGCGGGGACGGAGACCCACAGGTTGCGCTGGGCCACCTTGCGGCCGGTGGACTGCCAGAAGCCGTCGTCCTCGGGACGCCAGTCGGCGATGGTCGAGCCGGGCTTGTAGCTCTCGGCCCGGTGCGAACGGGACGCCGGTGTGACGGGGGTGGGTATGGACATGGTCATCGGTCCTTCGGGTCGAGGATCCACAGACCCAGCACGACCAGGAAGGAGAGGAACAGGAATCCCGCCCCCCACCAGGCCGTGTGGGTGTTTCCCTTCATCCACTCGTTGACGGTGACTGTCAGCGCCCAGAGCTGGCCGATCACCACGGTGAGGGCCAGGACGAGACGGGCGTTGAGCTTGGAGGAGCGCTCCGGTTCCTGCTCGGTCCCGGCTCCCGGGCCGGGGCCCGTGTGCCGGATGCGGGGGTCGCCGTAGCCGCTGGTGGCGCGGATCTGGGGGTAGCGGTCCCGGACCGGACGGTTGAGTCGGGGCTGGGCGCTGCCCGGCCGGTAGTCGGGCGGGGGTGGCAGCTGGGGGTCGCTCATGTCCGCCTGCTCTCGGTGGCGCGGTCGCCGCCCGGGCAGCCCAGCCGGGCGGCCATCTCGGGGCGGGCGTCGGCGAACTGCCGGCACAGGGCGTCCTTGGCCGGCTCTCCGGACCGGGCGGTGGCCACGGCCCAGACGCTCCCGTCGACCTCCTCGCTCAGGAAGACCTTGGGGAGCGGGCGGGGCGGCGGGCCCGCGGTGACCTCACCGGTGCGGGCGTCGAAGACGCCTTCGTGGCAGGGGCAGTAGAGCTCGCCGTCGGCGCCGCGGTCCTCGCGCCACAGCACGGCGCAGGCCAGGTGGGTGCAGACGGCGGAGTAGCCGACGAGGCTGCCGTCCTTGAGGCGTACGGCCACGGCCCGGTCGTCGTCGCCGGGGAACCGGAAGGCCACGGCCTCCCCCGGTGGGAGCAGGTCGGCGACCTTCTTGGGCTTGGGCAGCGTCTCGTTGTCGCCGTGCCGGTGCAGGATGCCCGCGGCGACGCCCACCCCGCCGATGGCCAGGCCGCCGGAGACGGTGGCGACGATGCGCAGGTAGTCGCGCCGGGTGGTCAGCGAGTCGGCGCTGATCCGGTCGCGCAACTGCTCGGCGGCGGCGTCCACCCCCGCGTCGGGGCCGCGGTCGCCGCCCGGAGCGGGAGCGGGCTGTTCGGTGACGCTCATCGGACATCCACTCCGTTGATCTCGACGACGGGGAGCCCGCCCGGGACGGGCCACTGCACCTTGTCGGCGGGCACGACCATCGCCACGCCGGTCTGGACGACCACGTCGCCGAAGGCGAAGGAATCGGCGACCTGGACGCCGGGGCGCTCGGCCTGGAGTTCCTCCAGGGTTCCGTAGAACAGGGCGCCGGTGGGGCAGACCGTGGCGCACATGGGGGCCAGGCCGTAGGCGGTGCGGTCGTAGCAGAGGTTGCACTTCATCTGGAGCTTCGCCTGGAGGTCGATCTTCGGGACCCCGAAGGGACAGGCGTTGACGCAGTTGCTGCAGCCGATGCAGCGGGTGGTGTCGGCCTGTTGCACCACACCGTCGGCGGTCACCAGGATCGCGTCGGCGGGACAGACCTCGGCGCAGGGCGCGACCGGGTCCTCGCAGTGCATGCACACCGTGGGAAGGGAGGCGACGGACATGCCGGGGTCGGTGTAGTCCAGGTGGATCATCGATTTGCCGCGGTGCGAATCGCATTCGCGGCAGGCGGAGACGCAGGCCTGGCAACCGATGCAGCGTCCGGGGTCGATGAAGATCGTTCTGCCCATCATGGCGCGATCAGCTCCTCTCCGCCGTGCCGCGGCCCTGGGGGGACGTGGGGGGCAGGGGGTCGGTGCGGGACACCTGGGTCTCCGGGTAGGCCTCGCGACCGGGGGCCGTGGGCGGTGCGGGGACCTCGTCGACCCGCTCGGCCGACTCGATCCGGGCGGCGCAGACCTTGTACTCGGGGATCTTGGAGCGGGGGTCCAGGGCGTCGATGGTCAGCGCGTTCGCCGCCGTCGGGACGGGCCAGTGGTAGGGGATGAAGACGGTGTCCGGCCGGATCGCCTCGGTGACCAGGGCCGGGAAGACCTCGCTGCCCCGGCGGGTGACCACCCGTACCGGATCGCCGTTGCGGAAGCCGTGCGAGGGGTGGACCTCCACCCACGGGCGCGGGGTCTGCTCGACCAGGGCGCCCAGCCGGCGGGTCTGGTTGCCGGAGAGGAAGTGCGCGACGGTGCGGCCGGTGGTGAGGGAGAGCGGGTACTCCTCGGTGTAGGCGTCCATCGGCGGATGCCATTCGACGACCTGCATGTGCACCTTCCCGTCCGCGTGGAAGGTCTTACCGCCCTCGAACAGCCGGGGGGTGCCCGGGTGGTCGGTGGTGGGGCAGGGCCAGGCGATGCCGCCGGTCTCCTCCAGCCGCTCGTAGGTGATGCCGTAGTAGTCGTTGACCGTGCCGGCGGAGGCGATCCGCAGCTCTTCGAACACCTCGCGGGAGCCGGGGAAGTCGAACTTGTCGCCGACGCCGAGGCGGCGGGCCAGTTCGCACATCACCCAGGTGTCCGTGCGGACCCCGGCGGGCGGCTCCTGGGCCTTGTTGTGCTTGACGACCCGGGCCTCGGTGTTGGCCATGACGCCCTCGTCCTCGGCCCAGACGGTGACCGGGAAGACGACGTGCGCGTTGTCCGCGGTCTCGGAGAGGAAGAAGTCGAACTGCGCGTGGAATTCGAGGGTGTCGTAGCCCTCCTTGACCGTCGCGTAGTTCGGGAGCGAGACGAAGGGGTTGTTGCAGATGCCGATCAGACCGCGGATCTCGCGCCGCTGCATCTGCCAGACCATCTCCATCATGGAGGTGCCGGCGCGCGGGAGTTCCGACTCCTCGATGCCCCAGATCGCGCAGATCTGGCGGCGGTGCTCCTCGTTCATGATGGAGCGGCCGCCGGGCAGCAGGTCGGACTTCTGGCCGTGTTCGCGGCCGCCCTGGCCGTTGCCCTGGCCGGTGATCGTGCCGTAGCCGGCGCCCGGCTTGCCGAGGTTCCCGGTGGCCGTGCAGAGGTTGATGATCGACAGGCAGTTCTCGACGCCCTGGGAGTGGTGCTCGACGCCGCGCGCGTGCATGGCCATCGCACTGCCGGCCCCGGCGAACATCCGGGCGACCTGGCCGACCTGGGAGGCGGGGATCCCGCAGATCTCGGCGGCGCGCTCGGGCGGGTACTGCGCGGCGGTGGCCTTGACCTCCGCCCAGCCGGTGGTGTGCTCGGCCAGGAAGGCCTCGTCGGTCAGGCCCTCCGCGACCACCACGCCCAGGACCGCGTTGAAGAAGGCCGAGTCGGTGCCGGGCTTGAGCGCGACGTGGACGTCGGCGGTGCGCGCGATCGCCGTCTCGCGCGGGTCGACCACGATGAGCGAGGCCCCGCGGTCCCGGGCGCCCCACACGTACTGGGTCATCACGGGGAAGCACTCCCCCACGTTCGACCCGGCGATCAGCAGGCAGTCGGTGAGCAGGATGTCGGAGAAGGGGTTGCCCGCCCGGTCGATGCCGAAGGCGAGCTTGTTGGCTCCGGCGGCGCTGACCATGCACAGCCGCCCGTTGTAGTCGACGTGCCGGGTCTTGAGCGCGACCCGGCCGAACTTGCCGACCAGGTAGGTCTTCTCCGAGTACAGGCTGGCGCCGCCGAGCAGCCCGAAGGCGTCGTTGCCGTGGGCGCCCTGGATGCGCCGGATCTCGGCGACGGTGTGGTCCAGCGCCTCGTCCCAGGACACCTCCTTGAAGGGTTCGTCCCTGGAGCGGCGCATGAGCGGCGCGGTCAGCCGGTCGGGGTGGTTGACCTGCTGGTAGGCGTTGATGCCCTTGGGGCACAGGCGCATCCGGTTGATGTCGTGGTTGCGCGGTTCGACGCCGAAGACCTTGCCGCCCTTGTCGACGCGCAGGTACATCCCGCACTGCACGCCGCAGAAGCAGCAGTGGGTGGGGACGAGGGTTTCGCCGTTCTGGTCCGCGTGCCACTGGTCCGCCGGGATGCCGCCCGCGTCGCGGAAGTTGCGGGTGCCGGGCGGGGCGAGGGAAGGGTCGAGCGGGATGCGCCGCGTGCTCACTTGAAGCCCTTCTTCACGTGGTTGAGGTACGCGCCGCCGCGCAGCACCCGCTTGCAGCGGGGGCAGTATTCGGCCCAGGCGTCGAAGTTCAGGTTCAGGTCCTTCATCGTGCCGCGCAGGTTCTCGACGTACGGGGCGGTGTCCACGGGCTCCCCGCAGCGCTTGCAGGCGAAGATCTGCTCGTCCTGGCGGGCGGTGTACTTGAAGAGCTGCATCCCGACGGCGGCGGGCCGCTGCACGATGTGGAAGAACTTCCCGAAGGGGATGTAGATGAGCGTGAAGACCACCGAGACCATGTGCAGGATCGCCAGGAACTCGTAGCCGCCGCCGTGCAGGAAGATCGAGGAGAAGGTGAGCAGCAGCCCGGTCACGGAGATGACGATCAGCATGATCAGCGGGAGCAGGTCGTAGGCGAAGCGCTGCCCGGTGATGGCTCCGCGGTCCTTCATCCGGCGCCACAGGAAGTAGGAGGCCCCGGGGATGACGAGGACGGCGGCGATGTCCAGGCCGTGGAACATCAGCCAGCCCACCACGCTCAGCGCGTCGTAGCCGAGGATCTTGAAGCCCCAGATCCGCATCTCGTAGCCGGGGCCCGTGGCGTTGCCGGAGGTGAAGGTGAACCAGCCCCAGGTCAGCGGGAAGGTGATCGCCGCGGCGAGGATGCAGCCCCAGAAGATCATCTGGTGGGCGGCCCAGCGGGCGTGCGAGCGGGCGCCGAGGAACTTCTGGAAGCCCAGGTAGGTGGCGATCATCTTCGGCAGGGCGGTGGGGGCCTTGCGGAAGTTGGCGGCCGAGAAGAGGCTGCCGAAGCCCTTCTTGAAGAGGCGGCGCGCGCCGGGGGCGGAGACCCACACGGTGTAGCGGTAGGCGACGCCGAAGGCCAGGAAGACGGTGGCGACGGCGTACGGCAGCAGTGCGGAGTCGAAGTCCCGCAGCAGCCGGCTGCCGAGCACGATCGCCACGATCAGCAGCAGGGAGACCGCCGCGCCCGCCAGCGTGGCCCGGGCGGTGACGGACCGCCCGACCGCGGGCCGCGGCCCCGGCCGCGCCTGCGGCGGGGGCGCCTCGTCGGGGGGTGGCGCTTCGGCGAGTACTTCTGAAGGCTCGGGCACAGGACCACGTTAGGTCGTATGTCCTGATTCAGCCCGCTATGAGCCCTCTCACGTTGAGCCATTCGAGGGACGGGGGTTCACGAGGGAGGGGCGTCCACGGGGGACGTGCCGTCAGACGGCCAGCAGCCCCCGCGCCGCGAAGACCGCCTTGGCCCGCGCGACCTGCTCGGCGCTGGGCGAGGGCGTGTCGTGCAGGGAGAACTCCATGTCCAGCGCCTCCCACTTGCTCTCTCCCAGCTTGTGGAAGGGCAGGACGTCGACCCGCGAGACGTTGCCGAGGCCCGCGGCGAAGTCCGCGACGCCCTCGATGTTCTCCTGGGCGTCGGTCAGCCCCGGCACCAGCACGAACCGCAGGTGCACCTCGTTGCCGAGGTCGGCCAGGCGCCGGGCGAAGTCGAGGGTGGGCTCCAGCGGGCGGCCGGTCACCTTCTTGTAGGTCTCCCGGTCCCAGGACTTGATGTCCAGCAGGACCAGGTCCACGTCGCGCAGCAGCGCGTCGGTGGCGCGCGCCCCCAGGAACCCGGAGGTGTCCAGGGCGGTGTGCAGCCCGAGGTCGTGCTTCATCCGGTGCAGCAGCTCGCCCGCGAAGACGGGCTGGAGCAGCGGCTCGCCGCCGGAGATGGTGGCGCCGCCGCCGGAGGCGGTGATGAAGCGGGTGTACTTGCGCGCCTCGGCGATCACGTCGTCGGCCGAGGTCCGCTTGCCGCTGCGCATCCGCATGGTGTCGGGGTTGTGGCAGTAGAGGCAGGCCAGCGGGCACCCCGCGAGGAAGGTGACGAAGCGGGTACCGGGACCGTCCACGCCCGTCGACAGGTCCCAGGAGTGCACGGAACCCTCGCTCGGCCGCTGGGTCGCGGCGGCGGCGGGGGTCTGCCCCGCGCTGACGGGGGCGGCGCCGAAGGGGACGGCGTTGGCGGCGCCGACGGGGATGTTCGTACCGAGCAGGACGGTCATGGCAGGTGCTCCAGATTCGAGGGGCTGATCTGGTGTGGGGCGGTCGACCCCCGTGCGGGGCGGTCGACGGTTGGATTCGCGCGGTCCGGGGCCGGTGCGGGGGAGCCCGGCCCCGGGCCGCGCGGTCTGTGGGCGCCCGGCCGGATCCCGTGGGGACCCGGCCGGGCGGGGCGGCCCTAGAGCGAGCCGTGGAAGGTGCGGTTCAGCACGTCCATCTGCTGGGCGCGGGTCAGCCGGACGAAGTTCACCGCGTACCCGCTGACCCGGATGGTCAGCTGCGGGTAGTTCTCCGGGTGCTCCATGGCGTCCATGAGCGTGTCGCGGTTGAGGACGTTCACGTTCATGTGGAAGCCGTCGCTGGCCATGTAGCCGTCGAGCACGCCCGCCAGGTTCTTGATCCGCTCCTCGGGGGTGCGGCCCAGGCCGTCGGGGGTGACCGTGTTGGTCAGCGAGATGCCGTCCTCGGCGTCCTCGTAGGGCAGCTTCGCGACCGACAGCGCGGAGGTGACGTAGCCGTGGGTGTCGCGGCCGTTCATCGGGTTGGCGCCCGGGGAGAACGGCTCGCCCGCCCGGCGTCCGTCCGGCGTGTTGCCGGTCTTCTTGCCGTAGACGACGTTCGAGGTGATGGTCAGCACGGACTGGGTGTGCTCGGCGTCCCGGTAGGTCGGGTGCTTGCGCACCTTCTTCATGAACTCCTCGACCAGCCACACCGCGATGGCGTCGACCCGGTCGTCGTTGTTGCCGAAGGCCGGGTAGTCGCCCTCGATGGTGTAGTCGGTGGCCAGGCCCGTCTCGTCGCGCACCGGGGTGACCTTGGCGTACTTGATCGCGGCCAGCGAGTCGGCGGCGACCGAGAGGCCGGCGATGCCGCAGGCCATCGTGCGGCGCACGTCACGGTCGTGCAGCGCCATCTCGATGCGCTCGTAGGCGTACCGGTCGTGCATGTAGTGGATGACGTTCAGCGCGTGGACGTAGGTCGCGGCCAGCCATTCCATCTGCTCGTCGAACTTGACCATGACCTGGTCGTAGTCGAGCACCTCGGCGTCGAGCGCGCCGGTCGAGGGGCCGACCTGGGCGCCGGACTTCTCGTCCCGGCCGCCGTTGATCGCGTAGAGCAGGGTCTTGGCGAGGTTCACGCGGGCGCCGAAGAACTGCATCTGCTTGCCGACCGGCATGGCCGAGACGCAGCACGCGATGGCGGTGTCGTCGCCGAAGCGCGGGCGCATCAGCTCGTCCGACTCGTACTGGACCGACGAGGTGTCGATCGAGACGCGGGCGCAGTACTCCTTGAAGCCCTGCGGCAGCTGCGGCGACCAGAAGACCGTCATGTTCGGCTCGGGGGCCGGACCGAGGTTGTAGAGGGTCTGGAGGTAGCGGAAGGAGCTCCGGGTGACCAGCGGACGGCCGTCCTCGCCCATGCCCGCGATCGACTCGGTGACCCAGGTGGGGTCGCCGCTGAACAGCTCGTCGTACTCGGGGGTCCGCAGGAAGCGCACGATGCGGAGCTTGATGATGAAGTCGTCGACCAGCTCCTGGGCCTGCTCCTCCGTCAGGAGGCCGGCCTCGATGTCGCGCTGGAGGTAGACGTCGATGAAGGTGGAGGTGCGGCCGAGCGACATGGCCG
This sequence comes from Streptomyces sp. NPDC059917, assembly GCF_042730635.1. Taxonomy (NCBI): domain Bacteria; kingdom Bacillati; phylum Actinomycetota; class Actinomycetes; order Kitasatosporales; family Streptomycetaceae; genus Streptomyces; species Streptomyces sp. NPDC059917. The sequence continues at coordinate 33,528 of NZ_JBHWLC010000036.1, read as the reverse complement.
CGCCGTTCTGCTCCTTCACGGCGGCGAGGTAGGCGAAGTACAGCCACTGGATGGCCTCGCGGCCGCTGGTCGCCGGGCCGGAGATGTCGTGGCCGTAGGAGGCCGCCATCGCCTTCAGTTCGGCGAGCGAGCGGATCTGCTCGGAGAGTTCCTCGCGGAGCCGGATCGTCTCCTCCAGCGAGCGGTTGCCCGCGGGGAGGGCGTTCAGCTCCTCCTTCTCCTCCTTCTTCACCGCGATGAGACGGTCGACGCCGTAGAGGGCCACGCGGCGGTAGTCGCCGATGATGCGGCCGCGACCGTAGGCGTCGGGCAGACCGGTGACGATGCCGGCCTTGCGGGCGGCCCGGATGTCGGGGGTGTAGGCGTCGAAGACACCGGCGTTGTGGGTCTTGCGGTACTCCGTGAAGACCTTCTCCAGCTCCGCGGAGACCGGGTAGCCGTAGGTCTCCAGGGCGCCGGCGACCATGCGCCAGCCGCCGTTCGGCATGATCGCGCGCTTGAGCGGGGCGTCCGTCTGGAGGCCGACGATCAGGTCCTTGTCGCGGTCGATGTAGCCGGGCGCGTGGGCGGTGATCGTCGAGGGGATGTCGTGGGCGACGTCGTAGACGCCCTTCTCGCGCTCCTCGGGGAACTTGTCCGTGATCGCCTTCCACACGGCGGTGGTGCGCTCGGTCGGGCCGGCGAGGAAGGAATCGTCACCCTCGTACGGCGTGTAGTTCTGCTGGATGAAGTCGCGGACGTCGATGGCGTCGCGCCACAGGCCGCCCTTGAAGCCGTTCCAGGCTTCGCCGTTCTTCGTGGTTTCCGCAGGGGTGGCAGTCATCGCCCGCACCTTCCGAGTCGCCTCATTGCTTGTCTCCATTCCACGCCTTTTGATCGATCATTTGGCGCAGCGTTGGTCCTGAGCTGGGGCCCGAAAGTCCCTTCATCCCCGGCCTCAAGGGTCCCCCACCCCCGCTGAACTGGCATTTTGAGCAGGTCAAAGGTCCTTCGTGCGCTTGTGAAAGCTTTCACAAGAATCTCGGAGCAGTCAGACAATCTGAACCAGAGCGAAGCCTGTGGATACCGCGACGCACGTCGTGATCAGCCCCGGCAGCATGAAGGAGTGGTTCACCACGAAGCGGCCGACCCGGGTGGTGCCGGTCCGGTCGAAATTGATCGCCGCGATGAAGGTGCCGTAGGTGGGGAGGAGGAAATAGCCGTTCACGGCCGGCCACATCGCTATGAGGAGGGGGGCCGGGATACCGAGGGCGATGCCCAGCGGCATCAGCGCCTTGGTGGTCGTGGCCTGACTGAAGAGCAGAGCGGAGAGGAGCAGCAGCATGATGGCGAAGAACCAGGGGTGGTCCTGCGCGACCCCGCCGAGCGCACCGGTGATCCGGGCCTCGTTGGCACCGATGAAGGACAGCCCCAGCCAGGACAGGCCGAAGACGCCGATGACGGCGACGAGCCCGGACCGGGCCACCTCCGTGCCGGGTATCCGCAGCGCGTCGACCCGGCACAGCAGCAGGATCAGTGCGGCCACGGCCATCATCAGGATCTCGATGGTGGCGGGCATCGACAGCGGCCCCTTGGCCGTGTCCGGGCGCAGCCCCGGGAAGAGACCGCTGATGACGACCGCGACGGCCCCACCCATGAAGAGGTACGCCGACCAGCGCGCCCGGGGCCGCAGGACCGGCGCGGCGGCGGCCGCGGCGGGAGGCTCGATCTCCCCGGCGGCCAGTCGGCGCAGGTACTCGGGGTCCTCCCCCAGCTCCTTGCCGATCCGCGACTGCACGGTGGCCGCGACGATGACGCCGATCAGGGTGGCCGGGACGGCGACGGCCATGATCCGCGGCAGGTTCCAGCCGTCGCCGTCGAACATCACGATCATGGCGGCCATGGCGGCGGACACGGGGGACGCGGTGATACCGAAGGTGGCGGCGATGGAGGAGACGGCGATGGGCCGCTCCGGGCGGACCCCGCCCTCGCGGGCGACGTCGTGGATCACGGGGAGGAGGGGGTAGAAGACGTGGGCCGTTCCGGCGCCCAGCGTGAAGGCCCATGAGACGAGGGGGGCCACGAAGACCACCCGGCTGGGCTTGCGCCGGATCGCCTTCTCCGCGAGCCCGACGAGGTAGTCGATGCCACCGGCCGCCTCCATCGCCGCGGCCGCCATGATCACCGCGAGGATGATCAGCATGACGTCGACGATGCCCGAGGTGTCGGCGGGCGTGACCCCGAAGAAGGTCGCGAGCACGAAGACCCCGACGGCGCCCCAGAGCCCCATGGCCACCCCGCCCTTGCGGGACCCGAGGGCGATGGCCGCCACCATGACGGCGAGCTGCGCGAACATGCCGAGCACGGAGGTGACCTTCCGATCGAGGGGCCCCGGGAGGGGGTCTTTCGGGGACGGACGATGATCCGAAGGAGACGGGCGGACGGGCGGACGGACGGACCGAACCGAACCGACCGGCCAGCCGACCGGCCGACCAACCGACCGGGCCAGCGGAGCGGGCCCCCTCCTGCGGATCGCGCGGGTCGGGCGCGATACGGAGGAGACGGCCCGGTCCGGGGCTTGGCCGAGGGGCTGGCGGGGGCCTAGCTGGGGGCCTCGGCGCCCTTGCGGGCGTAGAAGTACCAGGCCACGACCACGCAGCTCGCGTAGAAGGCCACGAAGCCCCACATCGCGCTGGTCACCGCGAAGTTCGCGAACATCGCCGGGATGAAGAAGAAGCCGTAGGCGGCGATCGCGGCGGTGAAGCCGGTGACCGCGCCGGACTCGATCTCCGCCTGCTTGAGCGCGGCCGCGTACTGCGGGGTGCCCTCGGTCAGACCCTTCAGGTGCTGGCCGCGGAAGATGACCGGGATCTGGCGGAAGGTCGAGCCGTTGCCGATGCCCGAGAAGAAGAACGCCGACAGGAAGCAGAAGAAGAAGCCGTAGAAGGAGCCGGTGTCCGAGCCCGCGGGGAGGAAGGTGATCACACCGATGATCGAGGCACCCATGCCCACGAAGGACAGGATCGTGACCCGCGCGCCGCCCAGCTTGTCGGCGATCCAGCCGCCGGCCCAGCGGGCGAGGGCGCCCAGGGCGGGGCCCATCCAGGCGTAGGTGGCGACCGAGTACTCCGGGAAGGTGGTCTTGATCAGCAGCGGCAGGGCCGCCGCGAAGCCGATGAAGGAGCCGAAGGTGCCGACGTACAGCCAGGTCATCACCCAGTTGTGCTTGCGCTTGAAGATGACCTTCTGCTTGCTGAAGGGGGTGGAGGCGACCTTCAGGTCGTTCTGGCCGAACCAGGCCACGGCCGCGAGGACCACCAGCACCGGCACCCAGACGAAGGCCGCGTTCTGGAGGTAGATCTCCGAGCCGTTCGCCTTCTTCTGGCCCGCGCCGATCGCCAGCACCGAGGTGGTGATCAGGATCGGGGTGAGCAGCTGCACCACGGACACGCCCAGGTTGCCCAGGCCGCCGTTGATGCCGGTCGCGTTGCCCTTCTCCTGCTTCGGGTAGAAGAAGCCGATGTTGGCCAGCGAGGAGGAGAAGTTGGCGCCGCCGATACCGCAGAGCGCGGCGATCGCGACCATCGTGGTGTACGAGGTCGACGTGTCCTGGACCGCGAAGCCCAGCCAGATCAGCGGCACGATCAGGACGATCGTGGAGAGCGTGGTGAAGCGGCGCTGGCCGATCATCGGGCCGAGGAAGGTGTAGAAGATGCGGGCGGTGCCGCCCGTGATGCCGGGGACGGCCGTCAGCCAGAAGAGCTGCGACTGGCTGAAGCCGAAGCCGACGTCCTTGAGGTTGGTGGCCGTGATGCTCCAGACCTGCCAGACGACGAAGGCGACCAGGAGCGCCGGGACCGCGATCCACAGGTTGCGCGTGGCGACCTTCTTGCCCGTGGACTGCCAGAAGGACGGATCCTCCGGAGTCCATTCGGTGATGGTGCGGCCGGGCCGGTACTGCGCCGGGTCGGGCGCGAGGGCGCGACAGGTCGTTGCCGGGGGCGCATCCTGGGTGGCGGAACTCATGGCAGTGTCCTGAACGTTGTGAACTGGTGCTGAGGGTCCTGACGTATCCAGGATCCGCTCGCCGACCCGCCGCGCGTCAGGGGAGAACGTCGCGTGGGCGACAGGACAAGGTCCCGCCGCCCACAGTGCGTTGGTCGCGCCCGCGACGTGCCGTACGGCCACCGGCGCGGCCCTATACCTGCCCTACGCCCGCGCCCGCTCGCAGCCGTGCCGCGTCACGGCTGCGGTCGCAGGACCGGCAGGACCGGCAGGGCGACGTCCGGGTCGTCCAGGCAGATCCCGGTCCGCAGGTCGAAGACCTGCTTGTGCATCGGCGAGGTCACCACCGGGACGCCGTCCCGGGTGCCCATGATGCCGTTGGCGATCACGTCGGCCCCGGAGAAGGGGTCCCGGTCGCCGACCGCGTACACCGTGCCCGCGCGGTCCTTGAAGACGGCCGCCCGGCTGCCGTCGGGCAGCACCACCGCGCGCCCGCGCCCCGGCTCCAGGGCCCCGGCCCCGCCGAAGTCCACGCCGTCGGACACCGCGTCCACACCGTCGGTGGTGACGGCGCCGCGCGCCGGGGCGCCGAAGCGCTCCAGCGCCGCCGGGTCCTCCAGGACCGCCTGCCACTCGTCCTGGTAGGCGGACACGTGCCGCTCCATCTGCGCCTCCAGCTCCGCGCAGATCCCGAGCTCGTCCTCGATCAGCACCGACCTGAGGTGGTCCAGGCCCGCGCCGCTGCCGCCGAGCCGCTCGACCCACGCGGCGGTGCGCTCCAGGCGTTCGCCGGTGCGGACGTAGTACATGAGGAAGCGGTCGATCAGGGCGAAGAGTTCGCCGGTCGCCAGGTCCGCGGCCAGCAGGTCGGCGTGGCGCGGGACGGCGCCGCCGTTGCCGCCGACGTACAGGTTCCAGCCCTTGCTGGTGGCGATGATCCCGACGTCCTTGCCGCGGGCCTCGGCGCACTCGCGCACGCAGCCCGAGACCCCGCCCTTGAACTTGTGCGGTGTGCGCAGTCCCCGGTAGCGCAGCTCCAGGTCGATGGCGAGCTGGATGGAGTCGCCCTGCCCGAAGCGGCAGAAGCGGGCGCCGACGCAGGACTTGACCGCGCGCAGGGACTTTCCGTAGGCCTGGCCCGATTCGAAGCCGGCTCCGCCGAGGCGGCGCCAGATGTCGGGCAGCTGCTCGGCGCGGGCGCCGAAGAGGCCGATCCGCTGGGCCCCGGTGATCTTCGTGTAGAGACCGTAGTCCCGGGCGACCTCGCCGATGGCGATCACCTGGTCGGCGGTGATCTCGCCGCCGGCGACCCGCGGCACGACCGAATAGGTGCCGTCCTTCTGCAGGTTGGCGAGGAAGAGGTCGTTGGAGTCCTGGAGCGCGGCCTGCTCGCCCTCCAGGATGTGCCCGAGACCGAGGTCGGGGGCGAGGGTGCCGAGCACGTTGGCGACGACCGGCTTGCAGACCGCGCAGCCCTCGCCACCGGTGCCGTGGGTCTCCAGCAGCTCGCTGAAGCTGCGGATGTGCTCGGTGGCGACCTTCTCGTAGATCTCGGCGCGGGTGAGCGTGAAGTGCTCGCACAGTCCGCGGGCCTTCTCGATCCCGGCCGCGGCCATCTCGGCGTCGAGCACGGCCTGCAGGGTGCCGAGGCAGCCGCCGCAACCGGTGCCCGCCTTGGTGCACTTCTTGATGCCGCCGAGGTCGGTCAGCGACTCCTCGGCCACGGCGGTGCGGACCTGGCCCTTGGTGACGTTGTGGCAGCTGCACACCACCGCGTCGTCGGGCAGGGCGTCGGCGCCGGGCAGCTCGATGCCGTCCGTGGAGGGCAGGATGAAGGCCTCGGCGGGGCCGGGCAGCATCCGCCCGGCGTGCGGCTTGAGCGAGCCGTAGGCGCCCGCGTCGCCGACCAGGATCCCGCCGAGCAGCGCGCCGTCGGGGCCGAGCAGGAGCTTCTTGTAGACGCCTTCGCGGGCGTCGGAGAAGACCACGGAGACGGCGCCGTCGCGGCCCTCGGGGGCGAAGGGATCGCCGAAGGAGGCCACGTCGGCGCCCATCAGCTTGAGCTTGGTGGAGGTGTCGGCTCCGGTGAAGGTGAGTTCACCGGCCCCGGCGAGCGCCTCGGCGACGGTCTCGGCCATCTGGTAGCCGGGGGCGACGAGCCCGTAGACCTTGCCGTCGACGCTCTGCGCGCACTCGCCGACGGCGTAGACGTAGGGGTCGCTGGTGCGGCAGTGGGCGTCGACGACGACGCCGCCGCGGTCGCCGACGGCGAGTCCGCACTCGCGGGCCAGGCGGTCGCGGGGGCGCACTCCGGCGGAGAAGACGACGACGTCCGCGCCGATCTCCTCGCCGTTGGTCAGCCGCAGGGCCTGGGCGCGGCCGTCGGGGTGCATCTGTACGCCGCCTGCGCCGACGCCGGTGTGCACGGCGACGCCCATCGACTCGATGGTGGCGCGCAGCGCCGCGGCGCCGCCGTCGTCGACCTGGAGGGGCATCAGGCGGGGCGCGAACTCGACGACGTGCGTGGTCAGGCCGAGGGTGCGCAGGGCGCCGGCCGCTTCGAGGCCGAGGAGTCCGCCGCCGATGACGACGCCCGTGGTGACGGCGGGGTCGGCCGCGTAGGCGGTGAGGGCCTCGACGTCGTCGAGGGTGCGGTAGGTGAAGCAGCCGTCGGCGTCGGCGCCGTCGATGGGCGGCACGAAGGGGTAGGACCCGGTGGCGAGCACGAGGGCGTCGTAGCCGATGACGTCGCCCGAGGCGCTGGTGACCGTGCGGGCGGCGGTGTCGACGTGTACGGCGGGGTCGCCGAGGCGCAGGTCGATGCCGTGCTGTTCGAGGAAGCCGGGTGCGGCGAGGGCCAGCTCTTCGCCGGTGGATCCGGTGAAGGCGGCCGAGAGGTGCACGCGGTCGTAGGCCGGTCGGGCTTCTTCGGCGAGGACGACGACGTGCCAGCCGCCGGCGCCGGTGCGGCCGGGTCCGGCCAGTGCGTCGCGCTCGGCGAGGGCCTCCAGCAGGCGGTGTCCCACCATGCCGTGGCCGATGACGACCAGCGTCTGCGCCATGGTCCCACTCCGTCCGTTCCCGGGGCCGCGCGCGTGTCGCGCGTCGGCCGCCACCACTTTCGACTCTTTTGACGGTAGGTCCGCGCGGTGGTCCCGGACGGCCGTAAAGGGCCCGGGCAGGGGGGTAGCCGGTCCTGTTCCGCACAGGACCTGTGACCTGCGGCGAAGGCCTTTGGGGGGCCTGTGGCGGGGGCACCCGGGGCCTAGCGTGGGGGCAGGGGGGCAGGCGCCGGCTCAGGGATCGGCGCGCAGTCGTGGAGGTGGCCGTCATGCTCGTTCTCGCCGTGCACGGCAGTGCCGTCCCGGCCGCGGCCGCGACGATCTCGCGGTTGACCGCGACGGTGGAGGCGCTGAGCGGGGTCCGCGCGGTCGTGGGCCATCTCGACGTGCAGCGCCCCTCGCTCGCGGAGGTGGTGCGCGCGCATCCGGGGGCCGTGGTGGTCCCGCTGCTGCTGGGCGACGGCTACCACCGCCGGATCGACGTCCCGGCGGTCCTGGACGGTACCGGGTGCGTGCTCACGCCCGGGCTGAGCGCGGAGCGCGGCGTCGCGCTGGCGTTGTACGGGCGCCTGCGCGAGGCGGAGCGGCGCCGCGGCCCGTACGCGCGGGCCGACGCGGTCGTCGTGGCGGGGGCGGGTTCCTCGCGGCCGGGCGGGAACGACGGCACCCGGCTCTGCGCGGCGCGGCTGGCCGCGCTGCTGGAGGCGGACGGCGGGCCCGATCCCGTCCCGGTGGTACCGGCGTACCTGACGTCGGCGGGGCCGACGGTGGCCGAGGCGCTGGCCTCGCTGCGCGGTGCGGGCTTCACGCGGGTGGCGGTCGGGGCGCACCTGTTGGCTCCGGGCCGCTTCACGCACGCGTTGGCGGGGGTCGGGGCGTGGACGGTGTCGGAGCCGCTGGCCGATCATCCGCTGCTGGCCCGGTCGGTGGTCGACCGCTACGAGTCCGCCCGGGGTACCCGGGTGCTGCGGGCCGCGCGCCTCGCTTGTTAGGGGGCGCGGCACTGGTGTGCTGGGCGGTATGACATACGTACCGATGATCGCGAGGAGCCCCGACGAGGGCCACCGGGCCGCGACCCCGCTGGAACTGTTCTTCGACCTGTGCTTCGTCGTCGCCGTGGCGCAGGCGGGGGCGCGGTTGGTGCACGCGCTGGCGGAGGGGCACGTGGGGGCCGGGATCAGCGGCTACCTGTTCGTGTTCTTCGGGGTGTTCTGGGCGTGGGTCAACTTCTCGTGGTTCGCCTCCGCCTACGACACGGACGACGTGCCGTACCGGATCGCGGTGCTGGTGCAGATCGCGGGCGTGCTGATCTACGCGGCGGGGGTGCCGCGGGCGTTCGACGCGAACGACTGGACGATCGCGGTCGTCGGCTACCTGGTGATGCGGGTGGCGCTGACCGCGCAGTGGTTGCGGGCGGCGGCCGGAGAGCGGGGGGCGGCCCGGCGCACGGCGGTGAAGTACGCGGTGGGCCTGCTCGTCTGCCAGGTGGGCTGGGTGGTGCTGCTGCTGGCCCCGGACGGGATGCGGCGCTGGCTGTTCCTGGTGATGGTGGTGGCGGAGCTGTCGGTGCCCCTGATCGCGGAGCGGCAGCACCAGACGCCGTGGCACGCGCACCACATCGTGGAGCGGTACGGGCTGTTCACGTTGATCGTGCTCGGCGAGACGATCTCGGCGAGCACGATCGCGGTGCAGTCGGCGCTGGACGAGCACGAGGCGCTGGGCGAGCTGCTGCCGATCGCGGCGGGCGGGCTGCTGCTGGTGTTCGCGGCCTGGTGGATCTACTTCGCGGTACCGGCCCACGAGCGGGTGACGGGCAACCGGTCGGCGCTGCCCTGGGGGTACGGGCACTTCGTGATCCTCGGGTCGGCGGCGGCGATCGGCGCGGGCATCGAGGTGGCGGTCGAGCAGGCGGTGGGCAAGGCGCACGTATCGACGTCGGCGGCGAACCTGGCGGTCTGCGTGCCCGCGGCGATCTTCCTCGCGGCGGTCTGGCTCCTGCACTCGCGGCACTTCAAGCGGGGCGCTGCGCAACAGCTCCTGCTGCCGGTCACGGCCCTGTTGGTGCTGGGCTGCGCGTGGACGGGTGGGCACGCGGTGCTGTGGGCGGGGCTGGTGGCCGCGCTGGCGGTCGCGGCGGGCGTGACCTTGCAGCACCGGGCGCGTTCAGCAGCGTGAGTGCGGGAGCCGTGGGGAGCGGCGGGGGGCCGCAAGGGTCCAGGGCGCCCTGGACACCCTGACCATTGGGAAGAAGGTGCGGGCCATGACGGTTCCGGCACAGCGGCACGCGGCCGACATCGATCTCGCCGATCCGGCGTTCTGGCAGCTTCCCCCCGAGGCGCGGCTCGCGGCCTTCGCCCGGCTGCGGGCGCTCGACGGCCCGCGCCGGTTCGTCGAGCGCCCGGCGTCCTGGCGGGGGCCGGAGCGCGCGCACTGGGCGCTGGTGCGGCACGCCGACGTGCAGGAGGCGAGCCGGCTGCCGAAGGTGTTCGCGAGCGCTCCGGGGGTGACGACGCCGGAGCCGGCCGGCTGGGTGCGGGCGCTGTTCGGGGACTCGATGGTCAATCTGGACGGGGCGGACCACGCGCAGCTGCGCAAGATCGTGCAGCGCGCCTTCACCCCACGGCTGCTGGCGGCCGCGGAGGCGGACGTCCACGCGGTGGCGGCGCGGATCGTGGACGACGTACTGGCCGAGCGGCCCGAGGAGTTCGTCTCGGCGGTGTCCTCGCGGCTGCCGCTGGACGTCATCTGCAACATGATGGGGATCCCCGCCGAGTACCGGGCGGAGATCGCGGACCGGGTCAACCACGCGTCGGAGAACATCGGAGTGGAGCGCGGGCTGGCGGCGCGGCTGCGGATGCCGGGGCGGGGGCTGCGGGCGCTGGCGCGGATGCAGCGGATGGTGGCGGGGATCGCCGAGGAACGCCGCAAGAACCCGACCGAGGACCTGATCTCGGCGCTGGTCTGCGCGAACGTGGACGGCCAGGCGCTGGGCGTGCGGCAGTTGGGCGCGTTCTTCTCGCTGCTGATGGTGGCCGGGGTGGAGACCACGCGCAACGCGATCACGCACGGGCTGGCGCTGCTCACGGAACATCCGGAGCAGCGGGAGCTGTTGCTCGGGGACTTCGAGGCGCACGCCGACGGCGCGGTGGACGAGATGGTCCGGCATTCGACGCCGATCATCCAGTTCCGTCGGACGGTGGTCGCGGAACACCGCCTGGGCGGGCACCTGTTCGTGCCGGGCGACAAGGTGGTGCTGTACTACGCGTCGGCCAACCGGGACGAGGCGGTCTTCCCGGATCCGGACGCCTTCGACATCACCCGCTCGCCCAATCCGCACCTGGGGTTCGGGGGCGGCGGCCCGCACTTCTGCCTGGGGGCGCACCTGGCGCGGGTGGAGATGAAGGCCCTGTTCCGGGAGCTGCTGACCCGGCCGGTCGGGCTGCGGGCGGTCGGGCTGCCGGAGCTGGTGGGGTCGAACTTCGACAACCGGGTCCGGGCCCTGCGGTTCGCGTTCGACGTCTGACCCGCAGCCGCGCGGACCGGCGCGGACCGGCCACCGGGCAGGCTGGGAGCCCGGCGGCCGGCGGTCGGCGCCCCGCGAGCGGTGGTTACTTCTTGAGCCGCTGCACGCGCAGCACGGCGTGCGCGCTGCTGGTCAGGACCTCTTCGTCGCCGACGAACTCCTTCAGGGTGTCGGCGTCGACGGGCACCCCGGGCTTGGCCTGGGGCCAGGGGCGGGTGGCGAACAGGAAGTAGACCTGCTCGCTGTCGGCGGCGGCGGCCACCCACTCCGGCGGCGCGGTGCAGCGGGCGTTGAGGCCGATGTCCTCGCCCTCCACGGTGAGCGCGACCTGGTCGCCCTCGACCAGGATCTTCACCGGGAACTTGTGGGGGTGGACGGTGCCGTCCAGCACCTCGTCGCCGATCCGCAGCCCCAGGTGGTCCAGCAGCCCGCGGGCGGACGCCTCGCCGGCCTCGTGGCCGTGCGGGCAGTCGCCCAAGGTGTAGGCGATGAGGTACGGGATGTCGTGCCCGTCCTCGGGATCGCCGATCCACGCGAGCACCGAAAGGGTGCCGAGGTGGGACCGGTCGATTTCGGTGTGAGTCGAAGTCATGGGCGGCACCTTAGTGCTCTTTCACCCCGCCCTTTCCCGGCCCTTCACCCGGGTGGGTCAGACCGTCCAGAATCCCTCTCCGGAATTCGCCTGCGTGTTCGTGTCCTGGTACTGGAGGCGCACGATCCGCGCGTTTTCCGGAATTTCGAACACCACCCACCCCTCGGCCCGTCCCCCGACGGAGAGGGATTCGAAGACGAGGGGTTTACCGGTGGTCAGCTCGCCCGTCTTGACGGCGGGATAGCGCTGCCCCGCGCTGTCGTACGCCCACATGCGCCCGAGCGCCCCGTACGTCGCACCGCCCACGTTGACGAAGGACATCCCGGCGCCCACCCAGCGCTTGCCCGCCGCGGGGGCGAAGGTCGCGTCCACGCTGACCGCGGGATCGACGTAGGCGGTGAGGACGGCCTGCAGGTGGCGGCCCACCTGCTGGCCGCGCACCCGTACGGGGTCACCCACCCGGGCGTCCTTGACGGCGGCCCCGGCCGGCGCCCCCGGCGCCGGCGCGGCGGCGTCCTCGTCGGCGCCGCCCGGGGCGCCGTCGTCGACCGGGACGGCAGGGGCGGCGGCGGGCGCGAGGGCGGCCCCCTCGTGGGCGCTCTGGCAGGCGGTGGAACCGAACAGCAGGAGCGGGAGGAGGGCGAGGGCGAGAACAGGGGCGGACTGGCGCATGCGGGATCCCTTCGGGGACGTATTGCGGCCAGTCTCACGCGCCCGAGCGGGCAATTGCACACACCGACACGATTCGGCGGAGCGAGATACCGCCGGGTGACCTGCACAATTCGTTCCGGCGGAATCCCCCGCCCGCATCCACCTGGAGGAAACGATGGGCCTGCCCGTATCCCGAATCGCCGTGGCGGCGCTGTCCGCACTGGCCGCCACCGCCGCCTGCGCCGTGCCCGCGAACGCCGATTCGCGCGCCAATGCGATTTTCGTGAAGGACCACGCACGGGTCTCCCACGACGGCCGCGTCACCCTTTCCGGGGCCTACCGTTGTGAACCCGGGTCACCCGAGGGAGTGCAGATCCAGACCGCCGTGCGCCAGGACGGCAACCGGCTCGGCATGAACGCGGGCGACGCGGTCTGCGACGGCGCGGTCCACGAGTGGGCCGTCAGCGGCGCGATCGGCGTCGACCCCGGATTCCACACCGGCGACGCCGAGGCCGAGGCCACGCTGACCGTCGCCCGCCTGCACGGCGCCTACCTGGTGCCGCGCGCGATCTCCCAGAACACCCTGGCCGAGCACCGCGGACACGTCACCCTCGACCGCAACTGACCACCCGCCGACCTCGCCCCGCGGGCCGATCCGCCCGGTAGCCGCCGCTACCGGCAGTCCGGCGCCGCGCCGGTCATCGACATGAAGGCCACCGACCGGCACGCGGGCGCCGCGTGCGCGCGGCCCGCCGTCCAGTCCAGGAGCCTCGGCACGCCCGCCGCGATCACCGCGAGCACCAGCGTCGCCAGCAGTACGAGCCCCCACGGCCGCATCCTTTCCATGACCGGATCATCACCCCGGTCGCGGTCCGCCACAACTCGACGTGACCGGATGTTCACCCCGGGTCACCAGGGGCGTCGAACTCGCACCACACGGCCTTGCCGTCGCCCCGGGACTCCACGCCCCAGTGCGTGGCCAGCGCGTCGACGAGCAGCAGCCCGCGCCCCGTGGTCGCCGCCTCCCCCGGCGTCCGCCTGCGCGGCCAGACGCTGGAGCGGTCCTTGACCCACAGCCGGATCCGCCGGACCGGCTCCGGCAGCACCTCCATCGTCAGCACCGCGCCCCCGTCGGTGTGCAGCAGGGCGTTGACCAGCAGCTCCCCCGCCGCGAGCTCCACGTCGTCGGCGAGTGCGGGCACCCCCCAGTCGCGCAGCGCCTGCCGCAGCGCGTAACGGGCCTCGGAGAGCCCCTCCGGGTCCGCCTGGTGGACGTACTGGTGGATCCGCGGCGCCCGGTGCGTCCCCGGGTCCGGAGCCCGGCGCAGCACCAGCAGGGCCACGTCGTCGCCCGAGCCCCAGCGCTCCCACAGCCGGTCCAGGAGGTGGTCGGCGAGCGCCCCCGATTCCTGGGGGCCGGTGCGCACCGCGTGCGCCAGCGCGTCCATCCCGGTGGTGATCGTCGCGCCGGGTTCCTCCACCAGGCCGTCGGTGCACAGCACGAGGGTCTCGCCGGGGACCAGGTCGAGGCGGGTCTCGGGGAAGTCCTCCTGCTCGAAGACGGAGGCCAGGCCCAGCGGCAGGCCGCCGCGCAGGTTCGGCCAACCGGTCCGCCCGTCGGTGTGCCGGATCAGCGGACCCAGATGCCCGGCGCGCACCGCCCGTACCCCGCCGGTCTCCAGGTCGACCTGGGCGTAGGTGCAGGTCGCGAAGCGTTCGGTGTCCAGCTCGGCCAGGAAGCGCGAGGCCCGCGCGAGGACCGTGGAGGGCGGGTGCCCCTCCCCCGCGTACGCCCGCAGGGCGATCCGCAGCTGGCCCATGATGGCCGCGGCGTGCGTGTCGTGGCCCTGGACGTCGCCGACGACGATGCCGACCCGGTCCCGGGGCAGCGCGATCACGTCGTACCAGTCCCCGCCGACCTCGCGGCCGCTCCAGGCGGAGTGGTAGCGGACCGCGATCTCGCCGCCGCTGATCTCGGGGATCCGCCGGGGCAGCATGGCGGCCTGGAGGCCGGTGGCGAACTCGCGCTCCTGGTCGAAGAGCAGCGCGCGCTGGAGCGACTGGGCGACGATGCCCGCCAGGCCCAGGGACAGGTTCTGCTCCTCGGGGCTGAACTCGGCGCGCCGCCGGTAGAAGAGCACGAGTCCGCCGATCGCCTTGGCCTGTGCGATCAGCGGGAGGTAGGCGGCGGCCTTGAACTGGATCCGGCCGAGGTAGGGCGCGAAGAGCGGGAACTCGGCCCCCAGCTCGTCCAGGTCCGTCACGAAGCGCGCCTTGCGGGTGAGGACCGTCTGCGAGAGCGGCAGCGATCCGTCCAACCGGGTGAACTTGCGCTCGCTGAGGATCTCCAGCGACTCCCCGCTCAGCGCGATGATCTTCATGGCGCCGTTCTCGACCAGCCCGAGCGCCAGGCCGTCCGCGCCGAGCCGCTCCAGCGCGCCCGCGCCGGTCAGGGTGGCGGTGACGTCGTCGACCGTCACGGCCCGCGACAGCGCCTCCGTGGTGCGCTGGACGATCGTGGCCTGTTTGGCCCGCGCCGACTCCAGCCGCCGCAGCAGCGTGGCGTGGGCCAGCTCGGCGGTCGCGTCCCGGACGATCCCGACGATCCGCCGGGGGCGTCCGTCGGGGTCGCGCAGCACCCGGCCCTGCGTGTGGGTCCACTGGTCGCGGCCGTCGCGCCGCTGCACCGTGAAGTACGAGCCGTACGTCTCCCCGCCGCCGTCCAGGGCCGCCAGGACCGCGTCCGCCAGGCGGGCGCTGTCATCGGCCGGGATCCGCACGCCCAGGCCCTCCGGAGTGTTGTCGAACTCCTCCGGCTCCAGGTCGAAGACGCCCATCCCGGCCGGGTCCAGCGCGAGGGTCCCGGCTCCCAGGTCCCACTCGAAGCTGCCCATGCCGTTCAGCGCGAGCCGGTCCGAGGCGCTGATCGCGCCCGGTTCCGGTGCGTCGTGCTCCGCCGCTGCCACGCGTCACACCACCTATCGGCCGGGCCAGCACGGCTGGGAGATCAGCCTCTCCCACTCTTCGTCAGGATGCCCCGGAAGGGTGCGCCCGGCCTCCCGCCAGCGCTTGACGAGGGAGAGGTAGATCGTCGGCTGGTCGGGGTGCGGGGCCTGCGGGGGCCCGCCGCGACGGGGCCCCGCGGACTGCTCCGCGCGGCTCGCGGGAATGCGCACCCAGCCCCGGCCCTGTGCTCTCTCCGGGCTCATCGCGGACCCCTCTCACACCGGATAGGTCTTCTGGCGCCCGGCGCCCTGGCCCCGCAGGGCTCCTCCGCCGCCACCGGATCGCGGCGGCCGGCCCTGGGCGCGCAGGCGCTTGTGGACTCCTGCCACCAGTCTCCCCGCCGTGAAGCCCGCGCCGTGCACGAATCGCATGGAAGGGCCGAACGAGGGAGCCGTGAGCAGCCCCGCGAAGAAGAGGCCCGGCCACGAGGACTCGAAGTGGGGGCCGAGCGCGGGCGTGCCCGCCTCCCCGACAGTGTCCACCGCCGTGCGCAGCCCCGCGTCCAGCAGCCCCAGCCGCCCCAGGCCCGGGCGGAAGCCGGTCGCGGCGATCACGTGGGCGACGTCCAGCACCACCGACTCGCCGGCGGCGGTGGTCAGCCCGAGCCGGGTGCGGGACCCGACCGGCACCGCCCGGTGCAGGGCGTGCCCCATCAGGGCGGGCACCCGACGCTCGAAGCGGTCCCGCAGCCACCAGGCCCCGGCCGGGCCCAGCTCGGTGGCCGCGATCCGCTCCCGGACGCCCGCGGGCAGCCGGCGCACCGCCCAGGGCAGCTCCGACCAGGCCCAGCTGCGCCAGCCCGTGCCCAGGCCGCTGTGCGGGTCGCGCAGGGCCCGCGGCAGCGGGCGCTCCAGCGGCTGCGGGAGGGTGTTCCAGCTCAGCCGGGCGCGGCGGGCGACCAGGCAGGGCCGGGCGCCGGCCTCGGCGAGCAGGGCCGCGGTCTCCAGCGCCGCCTGGCCCGCGCCGAGCACCGCGACCTCCTGACCGGCGAACCGGGTCAGGTCGCGGTGGTCGCTGCTGTGCGAGTAGTGGGTCGGGGGCAGCTCGCGCAGCGCGACCGGGTGGTTCACGAAGGGCATGACGCCCACCGCGAGGGCGACGGTCCGGGCCAGCAGCGGCTCGCCCTGCGCCGTGGTGATCCGGAACCCGCTGCCCTGCGGGGTGACGTCGGTGACCGTCACCTCCTCGACGGGCGGCGCCGCCTGCCGGGCGAACCAGAGCCCGTACTCGCTGAACGTCCGGATCGGCAGCGGAGTGCCGTGCTCCGCCGTCGTGCCGCGGGTGGCGCAGTAGTCGGCCAGGGTGTAGCGCCCGTCCGGGGCGGACAGGTTCGAGGACCAGGGCTCCGACTTGAGGTACATGCCGTCCGGCATGTGGTCCCGCCAGGAGGCCATCGGGCGGCCGAGCACCCGTACGTCGAGCCCGGCCGCGGCCGCGTGGGCGGCGACCGACAGCCCGTACGGTCCCGCGCCGACCACCACGAGATCCTCCATGCGCGTCACGGCTGTCCCTCCAGTCTCTTACCGGTGTCATGCGTCGTGTGGGCGGCCGGCCCCGGGGTCCGGGGCCGGGTGCGAGGGGGCGGGGCGACGACGGGGCGCGGGCCCCGGGTCGTCACCGGATCACCTGGTCACCGCGTCACCAACCCGTCGGGCTCGGCCGTTTCGGCCGTCTCCGCCGTTCCGGTCTGCTCCGCGGCGCCCGGGGGCGCGCCCGGGCCCTGCGCGTCGGGCGGGGCGGCGAGTTCGGGCCCGCCGCGCTGGCGGGGTGCGCGGGCCACGGCGCGCGCCGTGCGGCGCCCGCGCGCGGGGACACCGCTCAGCGTGTTCCACGCCCCGCGCGCCCCCTTCCCGGCGCCGCGCCCCAGGAAGGCCGCGACCATCGCGAGGAAGGGCAGCACGTCGTCGGCCGCGAACCAGGCCAGCTCGACGCGCCCGCGCTCGGCGACCGGCACGGCCCGCACCGGCCCGGGCCGGGCGACCCCACCGGCAACACCGGCAGCACCGGCAACACCAGACCCACCGGACCGGCCCGCCCCCGGCGCGGCCTCCTGCGCCGGGATCGTCGCGGCGGCGGCCGCGGCGGCCGGAGCCGGCGGCACGGTCGGCGTCGGCGCGGCCGACCCCCGCTGCGGCAGCGGCCCCCGCAGCCCCGCCAGCAGCGCGTAGTTCTCCGCGACGAAGACCCGCCCCGGACCGCCCACCGGCTCCGGTACCCGTTGCCCCGTCAGATCCAGGTAGAGCGCCTGTACGACGTCCAGCCCGGCCCCGTCGGTGAAGAGCCGGAACTGCGCGCCGGGCCGGGGGTTGAAGTCGACCAGCCGGAAGCACCCCCGCTCGTCCCGCCGGAAGTCCAGGTCGAGGATCCCCTGGTAGCCGAGCCGCCGCGCGAGCCGCAGCCCCGCCTCCTCCACCGCCGGGTCGGGCAACCAACGGCCCATCGCCGTCAGCCCCGTACGCACCGGCCACGACAGCTCCTTGCGCCCGGAGCCGACGAGCAGCGGGTGCCCGTCCCGGGTGAAGCAGCCGTGGAAGAACCAGTCCGTGTCGGGCCCGGCGGGCAGGAACCGCTGGAGCAGCAGCGGGCTGCCGGCCTCCGCGGAGCGCTCGTACAGCCCGCGCGCCTCGGCGGCGGTGTGCACCAGCGTGGTGCTGCGCAGGCCGTCGCCCGCGGGCAGCAGCCAGGGGCGGCTCCACTTGGCGACCACCGGCAGTCCGAGCCGCCAGGCGGCCTCGGCCGCCTCGGCCCCGCTCGCCGGGATCACCGTCTCCGGGTGCGGGATCTCCCAGCGCGCGCAGAGCCGCGAGAGCTCCGCCTTGTCGGCCACCCGGGCGGGCAGGCCGTCGGGCTGATGGGGGATCCGGAAACGCCCTTCGAGCATCGGTGCGATCCGGGACACCGCGATGGCGCTCAGGTCGTCCATGGCGATGAGCACCGCGGGACGGCCGATCCGCTCCGCGACACCGGTCAGACACTCCAGCAGTTCCTCGGGGCGTTCGGGGTCGAGCCCGCCGGACGGACCGGGGTGCGCCGCGCGCAAGTAGCGCGAGCGACCCATGGGACCTCCCCCGGTCTCGACGACGGCATGGACCTCCACGCCCCTGCGCCCAAGGGATCTGACGGCGCCGAGGGTTCCGTGGTGGAACGGATTCCGATCGAGTCTGAGCAGAACAGCGGGCACATGGCTGGCGAACGCGTGCATGGAAACGGTGTCTTTCACCTAGTCGGACCAAGCGGAGAGAGTGCGCAGCTGCGAATGGCCTACGCTGCGGCCACCGGACAGGCCATTCGTCAGATGTGATGCCTAACGTCTTTGGTAAGCACACCGATTCGGGGAAGCTCGGGAGACGCCATGTCCAGACCACACCGCAGATTGGTGAGCACCTGCGTCGGTACGGTCACGGCCGGACTGCTCGCCACCGGCGCCGCGCTCGCGGCACCTGAGAAGGACGACGGCAGGACCGGCACCGACATCGCGATGGGCGCCTATCTCGACTACGGCCCGTCGGGCGTGGCGCGGATCCCGTTCCTGTCGCACTGGCTGGGCGGCAAGGAGATCCGGGTCGGGCACACCTACCTGCCCGGCGACCGCTGGTCCAACATCGAGGGCACCGACTTCCTGGAGGACTGGGCCACCTGGCGCCGGGCCGACAAGGACCGGATGTTCGTCCTCAACGTGCCCATGCAGGAGCGCAACGAGGGCCGGATCCCCGACTACCAGGTGGCGCGGCTGATCCGCGCGGGCGCGGACGGCGACTTCGACGGGCACTTCAAGAAGCTCGCCGAGCGGCTCGTGTCCCTCGGCGTGCCGGACACGGTGGTCGTGCTCGGCTGGGAGATGAACGGCACCACCTACACCCACCGCTGCGGGCCCGACCCGGAGCGCTGGAAGGCGTACTGGAAGCGCATCGTGACCGCGATGCGCTCGGTGCCCGGCCAGGAGTTCCGGTTCGACTTCGCGCCGAACCGCGGCACGGACGCCATCGGCTGGACCAAGTGCTACCCCGGTGACGACGTCGTCGACATCATCGGGATGGACTCCTACGACCAGGGGCCCGGCACCACCTTCGACGACCAGGTGAGCCAGCCGTACGGGCTCCAGCAGCACGTCGACTTCGCGAAGGCACACGGCAAGCGGATCTCCTACCCGGAGTGGGGGCTCTTCCGGCGCGGGGACAATCCGGAGTACGTGCGGCGCATGCTGGCGTGGATCGAGCAGCAGAAGCCGATCTACCACACCATCACGGACTACTGCCCGCACGGCGTGTGGCAGTGCAAGCAGAACCCGCGCTCCTCGCGGGTGTTCCGCGACGCGCTGACCACCAGGCCGAACCCGCTGCCGACGCCCGTGATCCCGACGCCGGTCATCCCGACGCCCGTGATCCCGACGCCGGTGATCCCGACCCCGGTCGTGCCCACGCCGGCCGTCCCGACCCCGCAGCTGCCCACGCCCCAGGTTCCGAGCCCGGCCGTGCCCTCGCCCGAGGTCCCGAGCCCGGTCGCGCCCAGCCCCGAAGCGCCGGTCGTTCCCTCGCCCGTCGTCCCGTCGCCCGTCGTTCCCTCGCCCGAGGCGCCCAGCCCCTTCCCGGAGCCGTCGCCCCTGGTCCCCTCGCCGGTCGCACCCAGCCCCGAAGCCCCGAGCCCGATCGCGCCCAGCCCGGTCGCACCCAGCCCGGAAGCCCCGAGCCCGGTCGCGCCCAGCCCGGTCGCACCCAGCCCCGAGGCTCCGAGCCCGGTCGCGCCCAGCCCCGTCGCACCCAGCCCCGAGGCCCCGGTCGTGGTCCCGCTGCCGCAGTCGCCGTCCCCGTCCCCGTCCCCGGTCGTGCCGCTGCCCGAGGTGCCCTCGCCCGCTCCGGTGCCCACGCCGGTCACACCCCCGGTGGCCCCCAAGCCGCCGGTCGCCCCGAAGGAATGGTGCGTCCCGCTCAACTTCGGCGAGTGGCTGTCCAAGCTCGTCGGCAAGCAGTCGGTCTGCGTCAAGATCGACCTGGGCGAGGACAGCAACTGGTGGCCGTTCTAGCCGCGGCCGCGGCCACGGCAACGGGACCGGCGTCACCGGACGCGTAGTTCGTTCAGCCGCGCCCGCCAGTCCCGGGCCGCCGGCAGGGACTCGCGCAGCGCCTCCACCGCCCGCTCGCGCCCCGTCAGCTGCGACTCGTGCAGTCGCAGCAGGGGCGCGAGCGCGGCCGTGGCCAGCAGGAACCGCTGGTTGACCACGACTTCGGGACGCCAGTGGTTCTTGTACGGTTCGGACCCGCGCAGGAAGCTGACCACCGGCCGGCCCTCCGCGAGCGCCCGCCCCGCCTCGTGGCGCAGCAGCAGGGTCGCCACGTCCACCTTCTTGTCCCGCAGACCCGGGTCGGCCCCGTACAGGTAGCCCCCGCTCAGCCCCGCCGACAGCAGCGTGACGTTCGCGGCCACCACCTTGCCCTCCAGCCGGAACTCGGTCAGCCTGCCCTCTCCGCCGCGCACCATCCGCCGGGTGGCCCGGGTCAGGTGCTCGGCGAAGCGGGGCCTGAGGTGTTCGGGGGTGACCCCGCGGCCGCGCCACTGCTTCTCGTGCAGCCGCAGCAAGGTGCGCACCGCGCGCGGCACCTCCTCCTCGGTGACCTCGCGCTCCTCGATGCCCGCCGCGTCGGTCTTGCGGAGCTTGGCGCGCACCCGCTGGGCGCCCGCCTTCGGCATCCGCTTGACCAGCTCGTCGAAGGGCAGGACGGGCAGCTCCATGCAGGTGGAGTCGGCCAGCCGGGTACGGGCGCCGGGCCAGTGCCCGTAGAGCCGCTCGGCCGCGGCGCCGGGCCGCACCTCGCGCAGGTCGACCACCGCGCCGCGGGCGGCCCGGTGCAGGCCGCGCGCGAGCGCGGGGACGACCTCGTCGGCGCACCGGGCGTCGGCCAGCACGTCGAAGTAGTCGGTGATGCCCCCGCCGAGCGGCACGAGCAGCGGCAGCGGCCGGTGGACGAGCATCAGCGCGGCCGCGCCGACGAGTTCGTCCCCGCTGCGGACCAGGAGGACGCGCAACCGCCCCTCCCGGCCGTAGGACAGCCACCAGGAGTGCAGCCAGGCATGGCTCTGGAAGGGGGTGGCGGTGGGGCAGCTGCGCACGAGCCGGTTCCACGGCTCCTCCAGCGCGGCGAACTGCCGGGGGTCGCGGCACAGCGTCACCGACAGGGCCCCGGTGGAGCCCGCGCTCAACGCACCGGCTCCTTCTCCTTCGCGGAGGCGGTGGCGTCGGCGGCCTCGCCCTGGGCGGGCAGCGAGGTCACGTAGCCGGACTCGGCGGGTCCGGCGACGGCCGCCGCGGCCTCGTCGGTACGACGCCTGCGGCCGGGCCTGGCCAGCAGCCACAGCCCGCCGATCAGCCCGCCCGCGCACAGCCCGACGGCTCCGCTGAGCGGGGCGGACGGCGAGGCGGGGTCGCTGGGGGCGACGGCCTGGTTGAAGAGGAGCAGCTGCACGCCGGTGTTCTTCGCGGCCTGGTTGCTGCTCAGGGACAGCGCGTCGGCCACCGCGTTGGCGATGTCGGCGGCTCCGGAGGCGGTCCGCGAGGTGCCGGTGATCGCGATCATCGGGGACTCGGGGGAGGTCTCGGCGCGGACCTGCGCGCGCAGCTGCGCGACGCCGAGGCCCGCGCGCGGCTGGGCGTAGGCGAGGGTGGAGCTGCTGGTGGCGATGCGGGCGTAGGCCTGGGCGAAGCCGAGGGCGGTCGCCGGTTCGGTGGTGTCGTTCGGGACGGCGACGACGTAGCTGGTGGCGGCGTACTCGGGGGCCTTCAGCACCCCGTACGCCCCGCCCGCGGCCAGGCCCAGCACGGCGCATGCGGGCAGCGGCCACCAGACGGGCAGCGGCCGCAGCCGTCCTGCCACGCGGTGCCCCCGCCGCCCGCGGGGCGCCGGGTCCTTCTCCGGCGTGCGGTCGGACTTCTTGTGGTCGGGGGTCTCGGCCATGTGCGTGCTCACTTCCTCGTGGAGGGGAGTTCGGTTCCCGGTGCCCGCGGTGTGCGGTTCCGGTGGTTCGTGTCGACCGGGTCGCCGGCCCGCGCGACCGGCCCGGCGGGGGCCGGCAGCCGGGCGGGGCCGAGGGCCCGCGCGTAGACGTGCAGGAGCTGTTCGGCGCTGCGCGCGATGTCGTAGCGGCGGACCACCGGCGGCGGCGGCAGCCGCCGGGCACCGGCCTCCATGTGGCCGCGCAGGGCCGCGAGCAGTTCCTCCTGCCCGGGGCCGATCCGGCGCGCGCCGGGGGCCTGCGTCGCGGGCAGGTCGTCGATCGCCGGGCAGGTGACGTGCAGCACGGGCAGCCCGGCGGCCAGCGCCTCGACCACCGCCAGCCCGAAGGCCTCCTCCCGCGAGGGCGAGACGAAGACGTCCATGGCCGCGAGCAGCGCCGGGATCCCGGGGGTGCGCCCGTCGCCGCTGTCGCCGAGCGGGTCGCGCTCGCCGAGCAGGTGGATCCGGTGCTGGGCGCCGAGTTCGGCGGCGAGCAGCCGCAGCGCGGGCCGTTCGGGCCCGTCCCCGGCGAGCAGCAGGTGCGCGCCGGGGAGCGCCGCCACCGCGCGCACCAGGACGTCGAAGCGCTTGCCCGGTACGAGCCGACCGACCCCGCCGACCACGAACGCCCGCTCCGGCAGGCCGGTCCGGCCGCGGGTGGCGCGGCGCACCGATTCGTCGAAGCGGAAGCGGACCGCCTCGATCCCGTTCGGTACGACGTGCACGCGGGCCGCGGGGACCCCCCAGCCCTCCAGCCGCGCCGCCACCGTGTCCGAGACGGCGACCGTCGCCGCGCCGAGCTTCTCGCTCGCCAGGTACAGGGCCCGTACCCCGCCCGAGAGCGGGCGGCCCTCGATCTCACCGGCGCCCAGGGAGTGTTCGGTGGCCACCGTCGCGGCGACCCCGGCGATCTTGGCGGCGAGCCGCCCGTACACGCAGGCCCGGTAGAGGTGGGTGTGCACCAGGTCGTACTCGCCGCGCCGGATGAACTTCACCAGGCGCGGCAGGGCCCCCAGGTCGCGGTTGCCGCGCATGCCGAGGTTGACCACGCGGACCCCGTCCGCCCGCAGCCCCTCCGCGACGGGCCCGGGGTTGGTGAGGGTCAGTACGTCGCACCGCATCGGCAGGTGCCGCAGCAGCAGCCGCAGTTGCTGTTCGGCGCCGCCGACGCCGAGCCCGGTGATGATGTGGAGCGCCTTGAGCGTCTTCACCGTCGCACCGCCCGGCGCACTTCGGCGACCTGGTGGCGCAGCCGCTTGATCCGCAGTCGGGCCGCGCCGTCCGCCTGGCTGACGTGGGTGCGGGGCAGGGCGTGCGGGCCGGCGAGCGCCCCGGGGTCGATGGCGCACGCGTAGCCGTAGCCGGCCGCCCGGGTCGCCTCGACGACCCGGGCGTCGAGGGATCCGTACGGGTAGCAGAATCCTTCGGGCAGGGTGCCGGTCAGCTCCCGCAGCAGTTCGCGGCTGCCGCGCAGCTCCTGCTGGAGGACGTCGTCGGGTACGTCGGTCAGGTGCTGGTGGAGCAGCCCGTGCGAGCCGATCTCCTGGCCCGCCTCGGCGACCGCGCGGATCCCCTCGGCGCTCAGCAGCGGCTTGCGCGGGCCCAGCGGGTCCCACACGTTGTCCACGCCGAGCCGCCCGGGCAGCACGAACAGGGTGGCGGTGCAGCCGTGCCGCTGGAGCAGCGGCAGGGCCCGCGTGAGGAAGTCGGTGTAGCCGTCGTCGAAGCTCAGGCCGACCAGTCCGGCGGCCCGGCCGTGCGCGCGGGCCCGCAGCAGCTCGCCGACGGAGACCCCGCGCAGGCCGCGCGAGCGCAGCCAGGCGAGCTGGGCCGCCAGCGCGCCGGGGGTGACGGTGATGCCGTAGGGGTCCTCGGCGGGGTCGGTGAACTCCGCCACCGAGTGGTACATGAGGACCCACGGCGAGCCGTGGGCTGCCTTGCGGGCGGGGGCCGCCGCGGCGGTGGGCGCCGTGTCGGTGTCAGCGGACATGACGGAACCTCTGGGTGATCAGGGCGGGCAGGGCGGTGATTTCGAGCGCCCGTATGGCCATGCCGGAGGCTCCGAACATGGCCGGGACCAGCAGCGCGCCGAGCGCGGCGCTGAGCAGGGGGTCCGGGATGAGCGGACCCGCGATCCAGCCGGTGCCGCAGGCCGCGGCGGCCGCGACGGCGAGCCGGCCGATGCTGGTGGCGACCCGGCGGACCTGGATCGCGACGATCCGCGAGCCGAGGCCGGTGAGGAGCAGGGCCGCGGTGGTGGAGATGCCCGCGGCGTTGGCGGCGGCGATCCCGTAGGTCCCCCACCAGCCGACCGCGAAGGCCCCGGCGACGATGTTGACGAGGAGTCCGGCGCCCATCGCGAGCGCCGGGAACCAGGTGGGCCGGGCGGTCGAGAAGAAGGGCCGGCTCAGCGCCCCGACGAGGCAGTGGCCGAGGAGTCCGAGGCCGTAGACCCGCATGACGGAGGCGGTGGCGAGGGTGTCCTGGTGGGTGAAGGCGCCGCGTTCGAAGAGGACCTGGATGATCTGGGGCGCGTAGCCGATGACGAGCGCGGTGCCCATCAGGACGGCGAGGGAGGCGAGCGCGAGGTCCTGCTCGACGCGGCGGCGGGCCTTCTCGCGCTCGCCTCCGGCCATGGCCTGGGCGACCACCGGGAAGGTGACCGTGCAGATCATCAGCGAGAGCACCATCGGCATCTGCGCGACCTTCTGCGCGTAGTTCAGGTGCGAGATGGCGCCGGGCGGCAGGGAGGCGGCCAGGAACCGCTCGACGAGGACCTGGGACTGGCGGAACACCGCGAAGAAGATGACCGGGGCGATCACGCCGAAGGCGATCAGGGTGGGCCGGTCGCGGCCCTGTTGGCGGCGGCTGGCGCCCTTGGCGCGGGGCGGTCCGAAGCCGACGTGGCGGATGAAGGCGGGCAGTTGGACGAGGACCATGAGGCACCCGCCGACGGCGACGCCCGCGGCGGCCGCCCGCACCCCCCACACCGCGTGCAGGGCCAGCATCCCGCCGATGATCCCGACGTTGTAGGCGACGTAGATCGCGGCCGGGGGCACGAAGGAGCGGTGGGCGCGCAGCGCGGCGCTGAAGTAGCCCGCGATGCCGAAGGAGAGCACGGTGAGCGCGGTCAGCCGGGTGCACTGGATGGCGAGTTCGGGATCCGGCAGCCCGGGGGCGAGCACGGCGACGACGAGCGGCGCGGCGACGACGAGCACGCAGGCCACGGCGGCCAGCAGGACGGCGAGCCGCGGCAGGGTCGCCCCGACCAGCAGCCTCACGGGGTCCTGGGCGCGGGCCTGCTTGCGGGTCAGCCCGGACCGGCTGGCCGCGCGCCGGGCCAGGGCGTGGCTGAAGGCGGGCACCATGAGCAGGGCCATGGCGTCCTCGATCAGCAGGGTCGAGGCCATCTCCGGGACGGTCCAGGAGATCAGGAAGGCGTCGCTGTCGTGCCCGGCGCCGAAGAGGTGCGCGATGGTCTGGTCCCGGAACAGCCCGAAGGCGGCCCCGGCGGCGGTGAGTCCGGCGGTGACGGCCGCGGCCTTGGCGAGGAAGCGCCCGAGCGGGGCGTCCGCGCCGGGATCGCCGTCGTCCGGCCCGCCCGGTCGCGCGGCGGGTCCGGCGGGCCGGCCCGCCGGGCGGTGCGCGTCCGGTGCGACGGGGCCGTCCGCCGGCGGCTCGGCCTCGCGTACGGCCGTACGGCGCGCCGCGGGCCGGGCCGGGGCGCCCGCGCGGACGAGACCGGCGGGGGCCAGGGCGGCGGGGGCCAGAGCGGTGGGGGCCAGAGCGGCGGGGACGTGGGCGACCGGTGCGAGACCGGGCTGCGGGGGCCGCAGGCCCGTGTTGGGGCCGGTGCCGAGGATGTGCCCGCGGCCCGGACCGGGGCCCGGCTCGGGGGCGCGGACCGGGGCGGGGGCCCCGGGAGGGAGCGCCACCGGCGCCTGCTCCTCCCCCGGGGCGCGGGTTCCGGCGGGAACGTGGGCGGGGCCCGCCCCGGCCACAGGGGCGGGAGCGGGCCTCCGGGCGCCCGTCGCGGGCGTCGTATCGGTCACGCGGCGGCCGCGCGGTCCACGGCGCCGTCAGCGGTCGGGGACGGGAGCGCCCACCACGCGGCCAGGCCGATGATCACTCCGGTGAGGACGGTGGAGGGGCCGCCGATGTCGGCGTACAGGAAGTCGGTCAGCTGCCAGACGAAGAGTCCGACCGCGACCAGCCCGCAGTCCCTGATCCGGCGGGCGGCCGGGTCCGGGGCCAGCACCCGCCGCACCCCGGCGACCAGCAGCGCCGCCCAGCCGCCCGCGAGCGCGGTCAGCCCGATCAGCCCCTGCTCGCTGAGGACCAGCAGGTACATGTTGTGCGGGGAGAGCAGCGGCTGGCGGATGAAGGCCTGACCGGCGCCGGCCGTGTCGCTCCCCGAGGACAGCCCCAGCGAGGAGTGGCTGTCGCGGTTGGCGGGGAAGCCCTTGAGGCCGACCCCGGCGGCCGGGCGCTCGCGCCACATGGACTCGGCGGCGGCCCACATCGTGTAGCGGTCGGTCACCGACTGGTCGGGGGCGCTGGAGACCTGGGTGATGGAGCTGAGCCGCTCGGAGATCATCTCGGAGCCGAAGCCGAGACCGCCGACCAGCACCACCGCGGCCGCGCCGAGCGCCACGATCACCTTCAACGCCCGCCGCACCCCGGCCATCAGCATCACGACGAGCCCGGCGCCGACAGTCGCGATCCACGCGCCGCGGCTGAAGGAGAGCCCGAGCGGGACGAGCAGGGCCAGCGCCGAGACGGTGGCCGCGCGCCGGACCCGGTGCGCGAGCGTGGGGGTCAGCGCGGCGGCGGTGGCGATGATCAGCCCGTACGCCACCACGGTGGCCATGCCCATGACGTCGCCGGGGCCGAAGGTGCCCACCGCCCGGATATCGGCGCCCTGGTAGGAGGCCCCGGTGTGGGTGGCGAACTGGACGACGCCCACCGCGCCCTGGACCAGCGCCAGCGCGACGAAGCAGCCCCCGGCGAGCCGGAACTCCCGCGCGTCGCGCAACAACAGCACCACGGCGGCCGGGACCAGCACGAACACCTGGAGGTAGCGCACGAAGCCGGGCAGCGCCGCGTAGGGATCGGCGGCGGTCACGGTGGCGACGGCCAGCCCGGCGGCGGGCATCCCGAGCAGGAAGGCGCCGAGCGCGCTCAGCCGACGCGTCTGCCCGCGCAGGGCCTGCACCGCGCAGCAGAACACCAGCAGCAGGGAGGCCGCGTCGGCCGGGGTGACCTTGCCGGAGGCGGTCGCGTCCCCCGCGGGCAGCGGGGCGCACAGCAGCAGGACGGTCGCGGCGAGCGGCAGCAGCGGCCAGTGCCGGCGCAGGGCGCCGGGGAGATCGAGGCGGATCGGGGGTGAGGCGTGGGCGGTGCTCATGCTCAGCTGCCTCCCAGCCGGAAGCGGAAGAAGGAGGCCGCGGTGCGGGCCAGGATCCACAGGTCCTGCCAGAGCGACCAGGTGTCGATGTAGTGGTTGTCGAAGCGGGCCCGGTCCTCGATGGAGGTGTCCCCGCGCAGTCCGTTGATCTGGGCCAGGCCGGTGATGCCGACGGGCATCCGGTGGCGGGCCTCGTAACCGGGGTGGACGCTGGCGAACTTGGCGACGAAGAAGGGCCGTTCCGGGCGCGGCCCGACCAGGCTCATGTCACCGCGCAGCACGTTCCACAGCTGGGGCAGCTCGTCGAGCGAGGACTTGCGCAGGAAGGAGCCGACGGGCCCCATCCGGTTGTCGTTGGCGACGGTCCAGCGGGTGGCGGACTCGTGTTCGTCCGCCGGGCGCAGGGTGCGGAACTTCAGCAGCGTGAAGGGGCGCCCGTACAGGCCCACGCGCTCCTGACGGAAGATCACCCCCGGTCCGTCGCTGAGCCGTACGGCCAGCGCGCACGCGCCCATGACGGGCGCCGCGGCGCAGAGCGCGAGCGCGGCGAGGGTGGAGTCGATGATCCGCTTGCCGAAGCGCTCCAGGGTGCGGGCCGGACGCGGCAGCATCGGCTGCACGGCGTAGCCCCACAGGTGGTCCGCGGGCTGCGCCACCCGCATGCCGGTGACCTTGGCGGTACCGGCCGGGTCGGCGAGCCACAGGCGGCAGCCGTGGTCGTGGAAGAGCCGCACCAGCGAGGCGGTGCGCTCGTCGGCCTCCGGCGGCCGGGTGAAGACCGCGTGGCGCACGGAGTTCTGGATGACCGCGCGCCGGATGTCCTCGTGCGTGGCCAGCAGCGGCAGACCGGATCCGGTGAGGTCGTCGGCGCCACCGGCGGTGTCGGCGAGCCCCACCGGGCGCAGCCCGTACTCGGGGCGCCCCTGGAGGGCCGCGGCCACCGCGCCCGCCCCGGCGCCGGGGCCGACGACCAGGGCCGAGCGGGGGGCGCGTACGGCCGTGCGCCGGCGGATCTGGTTGACCAGCCCGCGCCCCGCGCAGGCGAGGAGGAAGTGCAGGCAGACGCAGGCGAGCAGGAGGTTCCAGCCGAGGGCCCGGTGCGGCGCCACGGCGGCCGCGACGGCGGCCACCCCGCACCACAGCACCGCCGCCCGGCTGGCCAGCGTGGGCAGTTCGAGCAGCGCCGAGGGGGCCAGCCGGGGCCGGTAGAGCCCGGCCTGGGCGTGCAGCGCGGCCGTGAGGAGGGCGATCGGGGCGGCCGCCTGCCCCGGCAGGCCCAGCCCGGGCAGGGCGGTCGTGGTGAGCACGGCGGCCAGCGCGTCGACCGTCAGCAGCGGGCCGATCCCGTCGCGGCGGCGGACCCGCTGCGGCCGCAGGACAGGCCGGGCCTGTTCGGCCTTGGGGCCGCGGGGCGGGTGGATGGCGGCCGTGGAGCGCCGGACCGCGGTGGTGCCCGCGGGCCCCGTACCGCTCTGCCCGGTGGGCCGGGCGTGTGCGCTGTCCATCGTCATCGGCTGATGCGCTCCTGGTTCAAGGGCCGGGGCCTGCCCAGCAGTTCGTGGTACAGGCCGGTGACCGCGTCCGTGGTCCGCCGCACGTCGAACTCGGTCCGCGCGTGCTGCTGCGCCCGCTCGCCCAACTCGGCGAGCAGCCGCGGTTCTGCCAGCAACCGGGCGAGCGCCTTCGCCAGCGCCGTCGGGTCCTCCGGCGGCACCAGGCACGAGCCGCCCTGGCCTGGCGGCAGGCTCTCCCGGGCGCCGCTCACGTCGGAGACCAGGACCGGGCGACCACAGGCCATGGCTTCGAGCGGGGCGAGCGCCATCCCTTCCCACCGCGACGGAAGTACAACGAGATCGGCGGCCCGAAGCCACGGTCGGATGTCGGCGGCGGCTCCGGCGAAGTGCACACCGGGGGGTGCGGTGCGGCGCAGCCGTTCGGCGTCGGGGCCGTCGCCGACCAGGACCAGGCGCGCCCCGGCGACCGTGCCGAGCAGCTCGGGCCAGGCGCGCAGCAGCACGTCCTGGCCCTTCTGTTGGCAGATCCTGCCGACGCAGACGGCGAGCGGCCCCCCGTCCGCGAAGCCGGCGGGCAGCGGGAGCAGCGCACGGGCCTCCTTCTTGTCCCGGTCCTGGGAGGCGCGGTCGGCGCCGCCCCGGCCGCCGGGGCGGAAGTGGTCGAGGTCCACGCCGTTGCGGATCACGGACCAGCGCGCGGTGATGCCCGCCGACTCGCCCGCGCGCCGTTCGGCCTCGCTGACGCAGAGCACGCGGTCGGTCCACCGGGCACCGAAGCGCTCCCAGCGCAGGGCGAGCGCTCCGGTGGCTCCGCCGGCCGCGTCGAAGGACCAGGCGTGCGGCTGGAAGACGGTGGGCAGCGCGCCGCGCACGGCGAGCCGCCCGGCCAGTCCCGCCTTGGCGCTGTGGGCGTGCAGCAGGTCGGGGCGGACCCGGCGGACCAGCCGGGCCGCACCGGCGACCTCGGCGGCGAGCCCGGGGCCGGGGGATCGCCCGGCCCGCCAGGCGAGCACCTCGGCCCCGGCTTCCCGGGCGCCGTCGGCGAGCTGTCCGCCGCCGGGGCAGCCGACGACGACGCGCAGGCCCGCGGCGGTCTGGGCGCGGACGAGGTCGATGACCACCCGCGCGACACCGCCCTCCACGGGCTGGACGAGATGGAAGACGGTCACATGTTCTGACACATGCTCCGGCAGTTTTTCTGACGGCACGTGGAGCGGTCTCCTGCGATCAGCGGCGCGCGTCTGTCTGAACGAAGAGCACACCGAGGAAATGACCCTGGTTTTCGCCCGTGAACCTGAAGGTCAGATTGCGGGCACCACCGGACAGGGCGGGACTCAGGTCGAACACGTCCGCGTCATATCCGAGATTATTCATATTTTCCGGCTGTCGTACTGACGCGGAATGCCCGAAATCGGTGATGGTCGAATTCATCACGTCGTTGAACGGGTTTTCTCCGTCGCTCAGGTTCAACCGCCGACCGCTGTCCGCGGTCACTGTGAGCGAGTCCCCGAGGACCCCGCGGTCCCCGTCGTAGCCCACCACCCCGACCCGGCCCGACGCCCCGACGGGCGCGTCCAGACCGGACACCTCCACCGTCTCGGCGGCCTGCGCACCGGCCCCGGCCCGCAGCTCCTCGAAGCCGTCCCACACCGCGACCCGACGCAGCGGCTCCTGCGGCTGCTCGTAGGCCGCGACCAGCGTCCAGCCGCCCCACGCGCCCACCGGGGAGTTCCCCATGGCGATGTTCAGCTGGGCCACCGTCCACATGCCGGCGCCGCCCTTGCGGATCATCGGGGTGACGTCGGCGGAGGCCTGGTAGGCGTCGCTGCCCGCGTCGGAACGGTGTCCGATCACGGTGTCCGCCAGCACTTCCTTGTACGCGCCGCCCGGTTCGGCGACGAGCACCCGACCGCTGTCCTCCGGCGGCTTCTGCTCCCCCACGCGCAGGTTCCCGCCCCAGTACAGGCGGGCGTACGCGATCTTCGCCCCCTTGGGGATCTTCAGCTCGGCGCGGGTGGAGTTGTAGGTGTCGGGGTCCTTGTCGACCTCGCTGTAGAACATCTCGAAGTCGCTGTTCACCCCGGCGGCGCCGCGCTTGACCTCCTCGCACGACTCGGCCTGCGGGGACTCCTCCTGGCGGCAGCTGATGCCGGCGTTGGAGGCCCGCGCGAGGCCGCCGTGCAGCTCGGCCTGATAACGCTGGGTGAAGGGGATACGGGCCTTTTCCCGTTGCGCCGGAGCCTTCGGGGGCGAGCCCGCGGCACCTGCCGCAGAAACGTTCACCGAAAGTGCGAGGCAGGACAGCAGGGCGAGCGAACCGAGGATTCTGCGGGAGGAACCCATGACCCTGTCTCCATTTTCGATCAAGGGGACAAAACAGGACTGAACTTTGTCAGAAATCAAGCTGGAAATCACGCCGGACTCGCGCGTACGGCCTTTTGGGCGATACCACGCACCCTCGCGGATGGCACGTCGTTATGGGGGTGCACCATTGTTCGAACCGAAAGGGATAACGGGGATGAAGAAGAGGCTGATGCGCGGCACCACGCTGGCGGTCGCGGGCGCTGCGATGCTGATGGGCGGCGCGGGCCTCGCCTCCGCGCACGGTGGCGACGGCGCTTCCGCCCACGGCGTGACCGAGGGCTCCCCGGGCGTGCTCAGCGGCAACCTGCTCCAGGTGCCGGTCGACGTTCCGGTGAACGTCTGCGGCAACACCGCGAACCTGGTCGCCCTGCTGAACCCGGCTTTCGGCACCACCTGTGTGAACGCCTGACCGTCAACCGTGCCGCCCGAAACGTCGGCATCCGAGTGAAGCCACGCAACCCCTACCGGGGCGGGGCCGTTGTTCCGGGTGCTCCTGTACCGGGCAATCTTGCAGAAAAGGGACGATTGTGATCAAGAAGATGATGGCCACCGCGGCTGTTGCCGCCTCCGTGGTGGGCATGGGTGCGGCCATGGCCCCGCAGGCGATGGCTATCGGGAACGACAACGGCGTCAACACCACCAACGGCAACAACTCGGCGCAGATCTACGGCAACCAGGCCACCTACGGCAACATGAGCCCGCAGATGGCCCTGGTCCAGGGCTCGCTCAACAAGCCCTGCATCGCCCTGCCGGCCAAGGCCAACGTGCAGTCGGTGCTGGCCCTGGTGAACGTCGGCGTCCAGGACATCCCGGTCCTGTCCAACCCGATGAACCAGCAGTGCACCGAGAACTCCACCCAGGCCAAGGGCGACGAGCCGCTCTCGCACATCCTGGACAACATCCCGGTCCTCTCGGGCAACGCCTCCAGCGGCAGCTGATCGCAGGACGCACGGTCGGGGCCGCCGCACCTTCGGGTCGCGGCGGCCCCGCCTTGTATCCGGCCGGCGGGAATGGCGTGACATATCCCGCGCATTTCCGCCGATCCGGAACACCATCGGCATCGGGGTGAATTCGATCCGACCCGGTGGACTGCACCGAGTTTCCCGGATCTCGCGGTTTCTTTTCCCTGGACCACTCGTTGTTATTCATGCAGTGGATACGCCTCTGCGGGAAAGGATCGAAATTCTCATGACGTACAAGAAGGCAATCGTGCTGGCCGCCGGCGTTCTGATGGCCGTTGGTGCCGCCGCCCCCGCCATGGCGGACGCGAACGCCGACGGCAAGGCCGTCGGTTCCCCCGGCGTCCTGTCCGGCAACGTGCTCCAGGTGCCGGTCCACGTCCCGGTCAACGTCTGCGGCAACACCGTCAACGTGATCGCGCTGCTCAACCCGGCCTTCGGCTCCACCTGCGTCAACGCCTGACGAAGCGCTTGAGCCCGCAAGGGCAGACCTCCTCGGGGTGGCCTCGGAGTGCACGGCGGTGCACTCCGAGGCCACCTTCGATTCAGCACCGGCGGCCCCGCCGGTAGACAGGGAAGGACCCATGCGACAGGTACTGAGCCGAAAGGTACTGGGCAAGGGAGTGCTCACGGCCGCGGCCGCGTCGAGCCTGCTGTCGATCGCGACGGGTGCGGCCTACGCACACACCGGCGCCGGCGCCGAGGCCGCGCACTCGCCGGGCGTGCTCGCCGGGAACAGCGTCTCGGTACCGATCACGTTCTCGCCGAACGTCTGCGGCAACAGCGTGGATGCCGGAGCCGGGCTGAACCCGGCCATGGGCGGCACCTGCGTGACCACCGACGGCGGCGGCCACGCCGACCACTCCGACCGTGCCGAGTACGAGCGCTACCTCAGCCCGGAGCACGCGGCGGCCTTCGAGCGCTACCTCGACGAGCGCGAGCACGGCGCCGTGCACGAGCCCCGGCGCGAGCCCGAGCGGCACGACGAGCGCGCGGGCAGCGGCCGGCACCGGATGCCGGACCAGCGCGGCCAGGAGCACGGGCAGGACCGCCACGAGGGCGCCCACCAGGGCGGCTACGGCGACGGACCCGACGAGGACTGCGACGAGCACCCCCGGGCCACCCCGCCCCCGGCGGCCCACCACGCACCCCCCGCGCCCCGCCCCGCGCACGCCAAGCCGAAGCCGGTCCCCGCCCCCCACGCGGCTCCCCCGGCCCACCACGCGGCGCCCGCGCCGAAGCCGAAGCCCGCTCCGGTCCACCACGCGGCCCCGGCGCCGAAGCCGAAGCCCGCCCCGGTGCACCACGAGGCCCCCGAGCCCCGGCCGCAGCAGCACGGCAGCCAGTTCGGCGAGCACCCGGCGGCCCCCGCCCCGGCTCCGGCTCCGGCCGCGGCCCCCGCCCCCCCCGCCCCCCCCCCGCCATCACCCCCAGCCCCGGCATGCCCCCCGAACTCGGCGACCTCCCCGGGGGCTGCGCC
>NZ_JBHWLC010000035.1:0-85391 GCF_042730635.1 Streptomyces sp. NPDC059917 | reverse complement strand
GCCCGGTTACATTTCGAACCCGGAAGCTAAGCCTTTCAGCGCCGATGGTACTGCAGGGGGGACCCTGTGGGAGAGTAGGACGCCGCCGAACAATCTTTCAAAGGACCCTTGGTCCAGCGTTCAACGCTGGACCAAGGGTCCTTTTTGTTTTTATTCGATTTGCGCCGAAGCGCGGCCATGGGTTGGTTGCGCAAGAATGACTAGCGGTACCCCGAAGACAGGAGTCACACCCATGTCCAACTCTCCCGACGATCGTCCGGAGCGCGAGCCTCGTCGTAACGACGGCGGTGACAGGGGCGGCTACCGCGGGGGCCGTGACGACCGCGGTGGTGATCGCGGCGGGTTCCGTCGTGACGACCGTGGTGGGCGTCCCCAGGGTGGTGGCGGCGGTTTCCGTCGCGACGACCGTGGCGGCGACCGTCCCAGCTTCCCCCGCCGCGATGACGACCGCGGTGGCTTCCGTGGCGGTCGTGACGACCGTGGTGGCGACCGCCCGCAGGGCGGCGGCTTCCGTGGTGGCGACCGTCCCAGCTACCCGCGCCGCGATGACGACCGTGGTGGGCGCCCGCAGGGTGGTGGCGGCGGTTTCCGTCGCGACGACCGTGGTGGCGACCGTCCGAGCTTCCCGCGTCGCGATGACCGTGGTGGCGACCGTCCGCAGGGCGGCGGCTTCCGCCGTGACGACCGCGGTGGCGACCGTCCCAGCTTCCCGCGTCGTGATGACGACCGTGGTGGGCGTCCCCAGGGTGGTGGCGGCGGTTTCCGTCGCGACGACCGTGGTGGCGACCGTCCGAGCTTCCCGCGTCGTGATGACCGTGGTGGCGACCGTCCGCAGGGCGGCGGTTTCCGCCGTGACGACCGTGGCGGTGACCGTCCGAGCTTCCCGCGTCGTGATGACCGTGGTGGCGACCGTCCCCAGGGCGGCGGTTTCCGCCGTGACGACCGTGGTGGCGACCGCCCGAGCTACCCCCGTCGCGATGACGACCGTGGCGGGCGTCCCCAGGGTGGTGGCGGCGGTTTCCGTCGCGACGACCGCGGTGGCGACCGTCCCAGCTTCCCGCGTCGTGATGACGACCGTGGTGGGCGCCCGCAGGGTGGTGGCGGCGGTTTCCGTCGCGACGACCGCGGTGGCGACCGTCCGAGCTTCCCGCGTCGTGATGACCGTGGTGGCGACCGTCCGCAGGGCGGCGGTTTCCGCCGTGACGACCGTGGCGGCGACCGCCCGAGCTACCCCCGTCGCGACGACGACCGTGGGAGCCGTCCGAGCTTCCCGCGTCGTGATGACGACCGTGGTGGGTTCCGTGGCGGTCGTGATGACCGTGGTGGCGACCGTCCGC
Source organism: Streptomyces sp. NPDC059917 (assembly GCF_042730635.1). Lineage (NCBI taxonomy): Bacteria > Bacillati > Actinomycetota > Actinomycetes > Kitasatosporales > Streptomycetaceae > Streptomyces > Streptomyces sp. NPDC059917. The sequence continues at coordinate 84,054 of NZ_JBHWLC010000035.1, read as the reverse complement.
AGGGCGGCGGCTTCCGTCGCGACGACCGCGGTGGCGACCGTCCCAGCTACCCGCGTCGTGATGACGACCGTGGTGGGTTCCGTGGCGGCCGTGACGACCGCGGTGGCGACCGTCCGAGCTTCCCGCGTCGTGATGACCGTGGTGGCGACCGTCCGCAGGGCGGCGGCTTCCGTCGCGACGACCGCGGCGAGCGTCCGAGCTACCCGCGTCGTGATGACGACCGTGGTGGGTTCCGTGGCGGCCGTGACGACCGCGGCGGTGACCGTCCGAGCTTCCCGCGTCGTGATGACCGTGGTGGCGACCGTCCGCAGGGCGGCGGCTTCCGTCGCGACGACCGTGGCGAGCGTCCGAGCTACCCCCGTCGTGATGACGACCGTGGTGGGTTCCGTGGCGGCCGTGACGACCGCGGCGGTGACCGTCCGAGCTTCCCGCGTCGTGACGACCGTGGTGGCGACCGTCCGCAGGGCGGCGGCTTCCGCGGCCGCGACGACCGTGGCGGCGACCGTCCCAGCTACCCCCGTCGCGACGACCGGGGTGACCGTGGTGGCGACCGTGGTGGGTTCCGTGGCGGTCGTGACGACCGCGACAGCGACTACCGCGACCGCGAGCCGATCAAGCGCCTTCCGATCGACGACGACGTCACCGGTCACGAGATCGACGCGGACGTTCGCCAGGAGCTGCTGAGCCTGCCGAAGGGTCTCGCCGAGGAGGTCTCGCGCAACCTGGTCATGGTGGCCCGGCTGATCGACGAGGACCCGGAGCAGGCCTACGCCTACGCCCGCATCGCGCTGCGGCTGGCCTCGCGCGTCGCCGCCGTCCGTGAGGCCGCCGGTTTCGCGGCGTACGCCACGCAGAAGTACAGCGAGGCGCTCGCCGAGTTCCGTGCCGCCAAGCGGATGACCGGTTCGGTCGAGCTGTGGCCCGTCATGGCCGACTGCGAGCGCGGCCTCGGCCGTCCGGAGCGGGCGCTGGCGATGGCCGGCGAGCCCGAGGTGCAGAAGCTGGACAAGGCCGGCCAGGTCGAGATGCGTCTCGTCGCGGCCGGTGCCCGGCGGGACATGGGGCAGCTCGACGCCGCCATCGTGACCCTGCAGAGCCCCGAGCTGGCCTCCGCCACCGTGCAGCCGTGGACCGCCCGTCTGCGGTACGCCTACGCCGACGCCCTGCTGGCCAACGGCCGCGAGGACGAGGCGCGCGAGTGGTTCGCCAAGACGATCGAGTCCGACAAGGACGGCTCGACCGACGCGTCCGACCGGCTCGCCGAGCTGGACGGCGTCGAGTTCGTCGACGCGATGGACGACGACGATGACGACGACCGCGCCGCGCTCAGCGACGAGGACCGTCGGGTCCAGGACTCCGACGACAAGGGCGTCGTCGAGTACTACGACGAGGACGACGACGAGTACGAGCCGTCCGACGTCCGCGACGAGGACGAGGACGACTCCTACGAGTCGGCCGAGGCCCGCGAGGTCGACGACGAGGACGACGAGGACGAGCTGATGGCCCGCGCCGAAGCCGACGCCGACGTCGCCGACGAGATCCTCGTCGAGGACGACGAGCTCGACCGCGCCGCCGAGGACACGGGCCGCGACAAGGCCTGACGCACGGCGTGAAGCATGAAAGAAGGGCGGTACCCCCTCGGGGGTACCGCCCTTCTTCATGTCCGGGGCCGGTCCGGGGCCGACGGACCCGCGGTCAGTTCAGGCTGCGCAGGACCAGCCCGGTCGCCGGCTTCGGGCCGAAGGAGGTGGACTTGCGGGGCATCGTGACGCCCTGGCGCGCCAGTTCCCGGACCACGTCCTCGCGTACCGGGTGGAGCAGTACCGCCGTGCCGCCGTTGCGCTCGGCCATGTCGACCGTGGCCTCGGTGTCGTGGATGTACATGATGTGCTCGGCGGAGTCGGGGACCTGCCACAGGGCGTCCAGCAGCGTCGCGTGCAGGACGGTCGCGTCGAGCCGTCGCCAGGCCTCGGGGCGGTCGTGGCGGACCGTGCGGTCGATCAGTTCCGGGTCGGGGTCGGTGACCAGGTGGAAGCCGCCGTCGCCGGTGAGCAGGAAGGCGTTGCCGGCCTCGGAGGCCGCGCCGAGGGCGGTCAGCGCTTCGTCCAGCGTGCCCTCGATCCGGCGGACGCGGAACGAGCCCTCCAGTGCGGCCAGCGCGTCGGCGACCGGCAGGCGGCGCAGCATCCGGTGGATCGCGCGGACCTGGAGCGGGTAGCGGGCCGTGTCCACGAGCAGGACCAGGCCGAAGTCCCACGGGGTGGGGCTGAGGTGCTCCTCCTGGAGGCGCAGGTACGTCGCCCAGCGGTGGTGGCCGTCGGCGATGAGGGCCTGGCGGTGCCCGAGGTCGGCGGTGACGGCGGCCAGTTCGGCGGGGTCGGTTATGGCCCACAGCCGGTGGCAGAAGCCGTCCTCGGTGGTGGTGGACAGCAGCGGCGGGCGCTCGGCGGTGGCCTCGACCACGTCGGCCGCCCCGGTCTCCCCGGTGGGGCCGCCGTCGTCGCTGCGGTAGGTCAGCAGCAGCGGTTCCAGGTTGGCGGAGGTCGCGCGCATCAGACCGGCGCGGTCGGTGACCACGTGCGGCATGACGTCCTCGTGCGGCAGCACGATCCCGGCGTCGGCCGTGGACAGGGCGAGCGCGCCGATGACCCCGCGCTGGAGCATGTCGCCCCTGCGCTGCTCGTAGACGTAGAGGGCGGGTTCCGGATCGGCGCTGAGGATGCCCTCGGCGAGCCAGTCGTGCAGGGTCCGGGCGGCCTGTTCGTTGCGCGCGGAGGGGGTGTCGGCCTGCGGCAGGATGAGGCGGACGATGTTGTGGGGATCCGCTGATTCGAGGTGATGGAGTCCATCAGGTCGGACGACCACGTCGTAGGGGGGTGAGGTGACGGCGGCGAGGCTGCCGACGCGCTCCGGGACGTAACGCAGCCCGTGGAATGGCATCAGGCGCAGCCCGTCGTGCATTCCGTGTTCCTCGGTACCAAGAGTGGTCATTGGTGCATGGTAAGTCCCGTCTCAAGGTGCGGGATGATCAGAACGAGCACGGAACTGGCCAGATGGGACGAAGGGACGGTCACGATGACCCGGCAGAGCAGGACCAGGCCCGCGGGCAGCGAGCGGAGTCTGCACCAGGCGTACGACACGGCCCTGCTGGACCTCGACGGGGTGGTGTACGCGGGGGGCGAGGCGATCGCGCACGCGGTGGACTCGCTGCTGGCGGCCCGGTCCGAGGGGATGCACCTCGCCTACGTCACCAACAACGCCCTGCGGACCCCCGACACGGTCGCCGAGCACCTGACCGAGCTGGGCATCCCCTCCGCGGCGGCCGAGGTGATCACCTCGGCGCAGGCGGTGGCCCGACTGATCGCGGATCAGGTGCCCGCCGGATCGAAGGTGCTGGTCATCGGTGGTGAGGGGCTGCGGGTCGCGCTGCGCGAGCGCGGGCTCGTGCCGGTGGAGTCGGCGGACGAGGAGGACCTGGCGGCGGTGGTCCAGGGCTTCGGCGGGCCGGACATGCCGTGGGGGCGCTTCGCGGAGGCCTCGTACGCGATCGCGCGCGGGGTGCCGTGGTTCGCGTCCAACACCGACCTGACGATCCCGAGCGCGCGGGGCATCGCGCCGGGCAACGGCGCCGCGGTGGAGGTCGTACGGATCGCCACGGGCGCGGAGCCGCAGGTGGCGGGGAAGCCGCTGCCCCCCATGCACCGCGAAACGATCCTGCGGACCGGGGCCCAGCGGCCGCTGGTGGTCGGGGACCGGCTGGACACCGACATCGAGGGCGCCTTCCACGGGGAGGTGGACTCGCTCCTCGTGCTGACCGGGGTGACGGACGGGGCGCAGCTGCTGCGGGCGGAGCCGAAGTACCGGCCGACGTACGTGGACCGGGACCTGCGGGGGCTGCTGACCGGGCAGCCCGAGGTGGTCGGGGCCGGGGACGGCTTCCGCTGCGGGGCGTGGACCGCGGTCGCCCGGGACGGCGTACTGGAGCTGCGCGCGGCGGACGAGGACGGGGTGGACGCGGGGGGCGATCCGCTCGATCCGCTGGACGGGCTGCGGGCGCTGTGCGCGGCGGCCTGGACGCACGCGGGGGAGGGCTCCTGCACCCTGGACGCGGGCAAGGCGCTGGCCCGGCTGGGCCTGTAGGTCCGCCGCTCGCGGCGCGGGTCCGCTCCTCGGGGACGCGGACCCGCGCAAGGGGCCGTTCGGGGGACCTGGAGAAGGTGGAGGGTAGGCTAACCTAACCTGCGTGTTGGTCGAGAGTCCCCCCGAACAGAGCGCGGCCGTGACGGCCGCCCCCCGCCCGCGCCACGGCGCGCGCGCCGCCGGTCTGCTGGCCGCCCTGGTGGTGCTGGCGCTGATCGCGCTGGCGAGCATCGCCGTGGGCGCCAAGCAGATGCCCCTCGAGCAGGTCTGGCACGGCCTGTTCCACTACACGGGCACGCCCGCGGACGTGGTGGTCAAGGACCTCCGGGTGCCCCGGACCATCCTCGGCCTGATGGTCGGCCTCGGCCTCGGCCTCTCCGGCGCGGTGATGCAGGCGCTGACCCGCAACCCGCTCGCCGAACCGGGCATCCTCGGCGTCAACGCGGGCGCCGCGGCGGCCGTGGTCTCCGCCATCAGCTTCTTCGGGGCGTCCACCCTGAGCGAGTTCGTCTGGTGGGCCTTCCTGGGCGCCGCCGTCGTCTCCGTGGTCGTCTACGTGCTGGGCGGCAGCCGCAGCGCCACGCCGGTCCGGCTCGCCCTCGCCGGTACGGCGGCCAGCGCCGCGCTCGTCGGCTACATCAACGCCGTACAGCTCATGGACAACAAGGCGCTGGAGAAGCTGCGCTTCTGGACCGTCGGCTCGCTGGCCTCGGCCAACATGGAGACCGTGCGCCAGGTGGCGCCGTTCCTCCTGGTGGGCGCGGTCCTCGCGCTCTGCCTGGGGCGGCCGCTCAACGCCATGGCGATGGGCGACGACACCGCGCGGGCGCTCGGCGCGAACCTGACCCTGACCCGGATCTCCGCCGTGGTGGCGATCACCCTGCTCTGCGGTGCGGCGACCGCGGCCTGCGGGCCCATCACCTTCGTCGGGCTGATGATCCCGCACCTGGTGCGCTTCTTCACCGGGCCGGACATGCGCTGGGTGCTCGTCTACTCCGCGGTGCTCTCGCCGGCCCTGCTGCTCGGCGCGGACGTCATCGGCCGGGTCATCACCCGTCCGGCGGAGCTGCAGGTCGGCATCGTCACCGCGCTCGTCGGCGGGCCGGTCTTCATCTACCTCGTCCGGCGCAAGAGGATGGCCCAGCTGTGAACGCGAAGACCGAGACCGCCGAGAGCGTCGTGAAGGGCGCGACGGCGCGGAAGGTCCGGGGGGTGCGCACGCCCGGCGGGATCTCCCTGCGGGTGGAGCCGCGCGCCGTGGCCGTCGGCCTGATCCTGCTGGCCGCCGCGCTGGTGCTGGCCGTCCTGCTCATCGGGACCGGCGACTTCCAGATCGCCCCGCTGGACGTCATCAGGACCCTGGCCGGCAACGGCACCCCCGCCCACGACTTCGTCATCAACGACCTGCGGCTGCCGCGGGTGATCGTCGCCCTCCTCGTCGGCGCGGCCCTCGGGATGTCCGGCGGCATCTTCCAGTCGGTCTCCCGCAACCCGCTCGGCTCGCCGGACGTGCTCGGCTTCGGCTACGGGTCCGCGGTCGGCGCGCTCGTCGTGATCATCCTCTTCAAGGGCGACGCGAGCGCGGTGGCCACCGGTGCGATCGTCGGCGGCCTGCTGACCGGCGCGGTCGTCTACCTGCTCGCCTACAAGCAGGGCATCCAGGGCTACCGCCTCGTCCTCGTCGGCATCGGCGCCTCCGCGATGCTGATCGCCGTCATCCAGTACCTGCTGACGAAGGCCCAACTGGTCGAGGCCTCCCGGGCGATGGTCTGGCTGACCGGATCGCTGGCCGGGCGGGACTGGGCCCAGGTGTGGCCGCTGCTCGTGACCTGCCTGGTGGTCTTCCCGCTGGTGCTGGGCCAGGGCCGGGCGCTGCGCATGATGGAGATGGGCGACGACGCCGCGTACGCGCTGGGCGTACGGGTGGAGCGCACCCGGATCCTGCTGATGCTCGCGGCGATCGTCCTGATCACGGCGGCGAGCGCCGCCGCCGGCCCGATCAGCTTCGTCGCGCTGGCCGCGCCCCAACTGGCGCGCCGGTTGACCCGCTCGCCCGGCTCGAACCTGCTCTCGGGCGCGCTCATGGGCGCCGTACTGCTGCTGCTGTCCGACTGGGCCTCGCAGCGCGTCTTCGGCTCCGACCAGCTCCCGGTCGGCGTGGTGACGGGCCTGGTCGGCGGCGTCTACCTGCTGTGGCTGCTCGTCACGGAACGCAAGGCGGGCCGGATATGAGCGCACGCCGCGTCGATCGCCCCGCCGCACGCCCCGTGAACCAGCCCGTGAATCGGCCCGCGACCCGGGCCGGAACCCAAGGAGTACCCCAAGTGCAGCGGCTGACCGCGCAGAACGTCACCCTCGGATACGACCAGCGGGTCATCGCCGAGAACCTGTCGGTGGAGATCCCCGACAACTCCTTCACGGTGATCGTCGGTCCCAACGCCTGCGGCAAGTCCACCCTGCTGCGCGCCCTGTCGCGGATGCTCAAGCCCGCGGCCGGGCAGGTGCTGCTGGACGGGCACGCGATCGGCTCGATGCCCGCGAAGAAGGTGGCCAAGACGCTCGGCCTGCTCCCGCAGTCCTCGATCGCCCCGGACGGCATCACGGTCGCCGACCTGGTCTCGCGCGGCCGCTACCCGCACCAGGGCCTGCTGCGCCAGTGGTCGCCGCAGGACGAGCGGATCGTCGAGGAGTCGATGGCCTCGACCGGGGTCGCCGAACTCGCCGACCGGGCCGTGGACGAACTCTCCGGCGGGCAGCGCCAGCGGGTGTGGATCGCGATGGCCCTGGCCCAGCAGACCCCGCTGCTGCTGCTGGACGAGCCGACGACGTACCTGGACATCCAGCACCAGATCGACGTGCTCGACCTGTGCGCGGAGCTCCACGAGGAGCAGGGGCGGACGCTGGTCGCGGTGCTGCACGACCTCAACCACGCCGCCCGCTACGCCACGCACCTGATCGCGATGCGCGACGGCGAGGTGGTCGCCGAGGGGCCGCCCGCCGAGGTGGTCACCGCCGAGCTGGTGGAGCGGGTCTTCGGGCTGCGCTGCCAGATCATCGACGACCCGGAGACGGGGACCCCGCTGGTGATCCCGGCCGCGCGCAGGGCCCGTACGAAGACCCCCGCGGCCCCGGCCCCGGCCGAGGTCGAGCCCGCCTCGGCGACGGCCTAGAGGAGGCTGCGCAGCCGCAGCAGGTCGCGGAAGCCGGCCTCCAGGCCGACCCGGCCGGAGGCCCAGGCCTTCGCGAACCTCAGCTCGCCCGCGACCATCGCCAGGAGGTCGTCGCCGCTCATCGAGAGGCGGATCTCCGCTTTGGCGCGGGGCGGCCCGGGGTGCGGCGAGGCCGCGTCCACCCGGATCCGGCCGCCGTCGAGGCGGCCCGTGAACGTCTGGTCCAGATCGGTGATGTGGCAGCTCAGGGAGCGGTCGAGCGCGACCGCGCCGCGCACGTCCCCGTCGGATCCGGCCAGGTTGTCGGAGAGTTTGTCGAGTGCTCCGCGGCACTCTTCGATCGTCGCCATGGTGATCCCGACCGTACCGCAGAGCCGTGCGTGGCGGCGGCCCGCTTCGGGGTAGCGTCGGAGCATGACCGACGAAGCGCCCGAGGCCGTGCCCCAGGCCGTGCCCGAGGCCCCGCCCGAGCCGGGCGGCCCCGCGCCGCTGGGCCTCGTACGCACCCCCACCGGCCACGACCCGGTGGACGCGGGGCTCGAACGGCTGGCGGACGCCGACCACCTCCCGGCGGACGGGCACCTCGCCGTGTACGAGGATGTACACCGGGCACTGCGCGACGAGCTGACCGCGCTCGACGCGCCGCCGCCCGCACCGACAACGCCGTACGACCTCAGGAGCTGAACCGAACGTGGCAGGAGTGGCACGCCGCCGCCTGGACGCCGAACTGGTGCGCCGCAACATGGCCCGCTCGCGCGAGCACGCCGCGCAGCTGATCGCCGCGGGCCGGGTCACCGTGGGCGGGGCGACCGCGACCAAGGCCGCCACCCAGGTCGAGACCGCCGCGGCGCTCGTGGTCCTCAAGGACGACAGCGACCCCGACTACGTCTCGCGCGGCGGCCACAAGCTGGCCGGCGCGCTGGACGCCTTCCGCCCCCACGGGCTGGTCGTCGAGGGCCGCCGGGCGCTGGACGCCGGCGCCTCCACCGGCGGGTTCACCGACGTACTGCTGCGCTCCGGCGTCGCGCACGTCGTCGCCGTCGACGTCGGCTACGGGCAGCTCGCCTGGTCGCTGCAGAGCGACGACCGGGTCACCGTGAAGGACCGGACGAACGTCCGCGAGCTGACGCTGGAGCAGATCGACGGGATCCCCGCCGACCTGGTCGTGGGCGACCTCTCCTTCATCTCCATCGGCCTGGTGCTGCCCGCGCTGGTGCGCTGCACCGCGCCGGACGCCGACCTCGTGCTCATGGTCAAGCCGCAGTTCGAGGTCGGCAAGGACCGGCTCGGCAGCGGTGGCGTCGTCCGCAGCAGCGAACTGCGGGCGGAGGCCGTGCGCGAGGTCGCCCGGCAGGCGGGGAAGCTGGGACTGGGTGTGTTGGGCGTCACCGCGAGTCCCCTTCCGGGCCCGTCCGGCAACGTCGAGTATTTTCTGTGGCTGCGGGCGGGGGCACCGGCGCTCGACCCGGCGGATGTTGACCGTGCAGTGGCGGAGGGGCCGCAGTGACAGATTCAGCAACGGGTGGGGCAGCAACGCGCACCGTCTTCCTGCTCGCGCACACCGGGCGGCCCGCGGCCATCCGCAGCGCCGAGCTGGTCGTCCAGGGCCTGCTGCGCTGCGGACTGGGCGTGCGGGTGCTGCGGCACGAGGCGGCGGACCTGCCCCTGCCGCCCGAGGTGGAACTCGTCACCGAGTCCACCCCCGGCGTCCTGGACGGCTGCGAGCTGCTGATCGTGCTGGGCGGTGACGGCACGCTGCTGCGCGGCGCGGAGTTCGCGCGCGGCTCCGGGGTGCCGATGCTGGGCGTCAACCTGGGCCGGGTGGGCTTCCTCGCCGAGGCCGAGCGGGACGACCTGGACAAGGTCGTCGACCGGGTGGTCACCAAGGCGTACGAGGTCGAGGAGCGGATGACCCTCGACGTGGCCGTCCACAACAACGGCGACGTCGTGCACCGGGACTGGGCGCTCAACGAGGCGGCCGTCCAGAAGGTGTCCCCGGAGCGGATGCTCGAAGTGGTCCTGGAGATCGACGGGCGGCCGGTGACCGGCTTCGGCTGCGACGGGATCGTCTGCGCCACCCCGACCGGTTCCACGGCCTACGCCTTCTCCGCGGGCGGACCGGTGGTCTGGCCCGAGGTCGAGGCCCTGCTGATGGTCCCGATCAGCGCCCACGCGCTCTTCGCGAAGCCGCTGGTCACCTCCCCGGACTCGGTGCTCGCGGTGGAGGTCCAGCCCGGTACCCCGCACGGCGTCCTGTGGTGCGACGGCCGCCGCACGCTGGAGCTGCCCGCCGGGGCCCGCGTGGAGGTCCGCCGGGGCGCCGTCCCGGTCCGGCTCGCCCGGCTGCACCACGCTTCCTTCACCGACCGCCTCGTCGCGAAGTTCGCCCTCCCGGTGTCGGGGTGGCGCGGGGCGCCGCACTAGGCCGTCTCCCCGACCCCTCCGGGGGCCCGCCCCCTAACCTCCCCGTCCCGGCGGTCGCTCGTCCGATCGAGGGCGGTCGCCGCGGGGACGGCGCATGGCGCGCGGGAAACCTCGGTATCGTCTGGGGCGTGCTTGAGGAGATGCGGATACGGTCGCTCGGAGTCATCGACGACGCGGTGGTCGAGCTGTCGCCCGGTTTCACCGCGGTGACGGGCGAGACCGGTGCGGGCAAGACGATGGTCGTCACGAGCCTCGGGCTGTTGCTCGGTGGGCGGGCCGACCCGGCGCTCGTACGGATCGGGGCCAAGGCCGCGATCGTCGAGGGCCGGATCGTGCTGCGCCCGGGCGCACCCGCCGCGCTGCGGGCCGAGGAGGCCGGGGCCGAGCTGGACGACGGCGCCCTGCTGATCAGCCGCACGGTGTCCGCGGAGGGACGTTCCCGCGCCCACGTGGGCGGCCGCTCGGTCCCCGTCGGCCTGCTCGGCGAGCTGGCGGACGACCTGGTCGCCGTCCACGGGCAGACCGACCAGCAGGGCCTGATGCGCCCCGCGCGCCAGCGCCAGGCCCTCGACCGGTACGCCGGTGACGCGGTCGCGGTCCCGCTGGAGAAGTACGCGGCCGCCCACCGGCGGCTGCGGGCGGTGGCCGGCGAACTGGACGCGATCACCACCCGGGCCCGGGAACGGGCCCAGGAGGCGGACCTGCTGCGCTTCGGCCTGGAGGAGATCGCGGCCGTGGAGCCGCTGCCCGGCGAGGACGTCGAGCTGGCGGCCGAGGCCGAGCGGCTCGGCCACGCCGAATCCCTGGCCTCCGCGGCGGCCGCCGCGCACGCCGCGCTCGCCGGCAATCCGGAGGACCCCGAGGGCGTCGACGCGAACACCATGGTCGCGGGCGCGCACCGGGTGCTGGAGTCCGTGCGCGCCCACGACCCGGCGCTCGGCGCGCTCGCCGAACGGATCGGGGAGCTGGGCATCCTGCTCGCCGACGTGGCGGGCGAGCTGGCCGGTTACGCCGACGGGCTCGACGCGGATCCGCTGCGGCTGGCGGCGGTCGAGGAGCGGCGCGCCGCGCTGACCCAGCTGACCCGCAAGTACGGGCACGCCGCCGCGGCCGGAACCACCGTGGACTCCGTCCTGGAGTGGGCCGAGCGGGGCTCCGTACGCCTCCTGGAACTCGACGGGGACGACGACCGGATCGAGGAACTGACCGCCGAGCGCGACGCACTGCGCTCCGAACTGTCCGGCCTGGCCCAGGCGTTGACCGACGCGCGGACGGAGGCGGCCACGCGCTTCGGCTCCGCCGTCACGGCCGAACTGGCCTCGCTGGCCATGCCGCACGCCCGCGTGAGCATCGACATCCGGCAGGCCGAGGACCCCTCGGGCGAGGGCGTCGAGGTGGGCGGTCGCGTGGTGACCTACGGGCCCTCGGGCGCCGACGAGGTGGAGCTGCTGCTGGCCCCGCACCCGGGCGCGCAGCCGCGGCCGATCGCCAAGGGTGCCTCCGGCGGTGAGCTCTCCCGGGTGATGCTGGCGGTCGAGGTGGTCTTCGCGGGCTCGGACCCGGTACCGACGTACCTCTTCGACGAGGTCGACGCGGGCGTCGGCGGCAAGGCGGCGGTCGAGGTCGGCCGGCGCCTCGCGAAGCTGGCGAAGACCGCGCAGGTCGTCGTCGTCACGCACCTCCCGCAGGTGGCGGCCTTCGCGGACCGGCAGCTGCTGGTGGAGAAGACCGTCGACGGGTCCGTCACCCGCAGCGGCGTCACCGTCCTGGAGGGCGAGGAGCGGATCCGCGAGCTGTCGCGGATGCTGGCCGGCCAGGAGGACTCGGAGACGGCCCGGGCGCACGCGGAGGAACTGCTGGAGACCGCGCGCGCCGACGGGTAGGGCCGTGGCCGCGCGGTCGGCGCGGCACCCGCCTTTTTTAATCGGATGTGCTTGCGGCGCACGGTTGTTAGGTTCGCCGTGTGCCGAAGCTGAATCAGATCATCGCAGTCGAAAAGGGCGTCAAGTCCAAGGCCCTCCAGGAGCTGACCCAGGCTCACCAGGACGTGCAGAAGCCCGCCCTGCTCGCCGGCATCTCCCGGACCTACCAGCCCAAGGACGAGGAGGGCGAGCAGCTGCCGCCCGAGTCCACGCGGGTGCAGATCAAGGCCGAGGACGCCCTGCGGGCGACCGCGGGGACGCTGACCCGGCTCTTCGACGTGACCGCGACGAAGGACTGGGCGAACCGGTCCGCCGTCGCGGACGTGGTGGTCGACGGCACGGTACTGCTGCCCCAGGTGCCCGTCCCCTACCTGCTGTTCCTGGAGAAGCAACTCACCGACCTGCACACCTTCGTGCGCAAGCTGCCGGTGCTCGACGCCTCCGAGTCCTGGAACCTGGACCCCTCGACGGACTCGTGGAAGACGGACCCGGTGCGGACCATCCGCACGAAGAAGGTCCCGCGCAACCACGTGAAGGCCGAGGCCACGGAGAAGCACCCGGCGCAGGTCGAGGTGTACTACGAGGACGTACCGGTCGGCTACTGGACCACGGTGAAGTTCTCCGGCGCGCTGCCCGCCCGACGGGTCAACGAGCTCCTCGACCGCGTCGAGAAGCTCCAGCAGGCCGTCAAGTTCGCCCGCGAGGAGGCGAACAACACCGAGGTCACCGACCAGCGGATCGGTGACGCGGTCTTCGGCTACCTCTTCCGGTAGCCCCACACACGCCCCCCGTCGCGAGCGGGGGGTGCGCGATGAGCGCAAGCTGAAACTGATGTTGAAGCTGAAGAAGGGGTGTCAGTTGGGGGTTCGAATCCCTCCCCCCGCACCACGTGCGGGGGTGGCCCAAGCCCGGCAGAGGCGGCCCCGTCAATCTCAGATTCTCGCTCCAGTCTCAGTATTCGCCGCCGAACACCGGATCGACCGAGCGCGGGCGAACATCGACGGATAGGGGTTCAAGTCCCCTCGGCGCCTCTCTCGTGGCGCTGTAGTTCAAAGGCAGAACACGTCGATCTCAACATGACCCGCGGTTCTTAAACGCCGTCGGTGTGCGCAAATGGGTGGCAAGCTGGAGCCCGGGAGCTGGACATGCTCCCGGGCTCCGTCACCTATGTGGGTGATAGCCGGGGCCATGTGACGGGCTCTCGCACGGGATCCGCACCCGTATGGTCCCGGAACGCGCGTGCGGGCTGGCATCCTGGGCGACGTCCCTGACTCCCTCCTCCAGGAGCCCGGCCCGTGAGCAGCTCCGCGGTACCAGTCCCGGTCCAGCCGTACGGGCGACCTCCCCTGCGCACCGTCCAAGTCCTCGGCGCCGCCGGTGCGGGCAGCAGCGCCCACGTGCGCTCGCTCGCCAACGGGCTCGCCGCCCGCGGGCTGCGGGTGACGGTGTGCGCGCCCGCCGAAGCGGAGTGGGAGTACGACTTCACCGGCGCCGGGGCGCAGTTCGCCCCCGACGCGGTGAGTGCGCTGCGGGCCGCGTGCGCCGGCGCCGACGTGGTCCACGCGCACGGGGTGCAGGCCGGAATGCGGGCCGCGCTGGCCCTGCGCGGGCGCCGGGTGCCGCTGGTGGTGACCTGGCACGGCGGTGGACCCGGGGCCAAGGGCGCGCTCGGGCGGCTCGCCCGCCTGATGGAACGCCGGGTGGCGCGGGCGGCCGCGGTGGTCCTGGGGACCTCCTCGGACCAGGTGGACCTGGCCCGGCTGCGCGGGGCCCGCGACGCGCGGCTCGCCCCGGTGACGGTTCCGGGGGCGCGGGCCCGGTGCGACCTCGACAAGGTCCGGGCGGAACTGGGCGTGGTGGAACGGCCGTTGCTGATCGCCGTCGGCAGTCTGGTGGCGCACCGCGGCTACGGGGTGCTGCTGGACGCGGCGCGGGCGTGGCGGACGCTGGACCCCGTACCGCTGCTGGTGATCGCGGGGGAGGGGCCGCTGCGGCCCGAGTTGACGCGCCGGATCGTGGACGAGGATCTGCCCGTACGGCTGCTCGGGCGGCGCCCGGACGCGGCCGAGCTGCTGGCCGCGGCCGACGTCGCGGTCCTGCCGAGCCGCTGGGAGGCGCGCTCGCTGCTGGCCCAGGAGGCCCTGCGGGCCGGGGTGGCGCTGGTGGCGACGGAGGTCGGCGGCGTGCCGGAACTGGTCGGCGAGGCGGCGGTGCTGGTGCCGTACGGGGACGCGGAGGCCCTGGCCGCCGGGGTGAGCGGCCTGCTGTCCTCCCCGACCCGGCGGGCCGTGCTGGCGGACGCCGGGCGCGCCCAGGCCGCGACGTGGCCGTCGGAGGACGACACGGTGGCCCAGGTGCTGTCCGTGTACGACGAACTGATGGAACGCTGGGGCCGCTGACCGGCGCCGGGGCCGGGTGGCCCCGATTCCAGCCCCGCCGGCGATTGAGGGGCCGCCGGGGGCGGGACCGGCGGGCTATGAGACGTGGCGGCGGGCTCTCAGGGCCAGGCTCAGGGAGAGGACCGTTTCGGGGTCGTCCAGGTCCGTGCCCAGCAGCTCCGCGATGCGGGCCAGCCGGTTGTAGAGGGTCTGGCGGTTCAGGTGCAGCTCCCGCGCCGTCTCCGCCTTGCGGCCCGCGTGGGCCAGGTACGTCTCCAGCGTCGGCAGCAGCGGCGGCTTCGAGGTCAGGTCGTGGGTGCGCAGCGCACCGATCGCCCGCTCCACGAAGGCGGCCAGATCCGGCTGCTCGCGCAGCCGCCACAGCAGCAGGTCGATGTCCAGGCGGCGGGCGTCGTACCAGGGCCGGGCGGGCAGACCCTGCGCGGCCGTCGCGGTCTCGGCCGCGTGCCGCAGTCCCGCGGAGGCCGCCGCCCAGCCGCCCGCCACCCCGACGACCACCGCGGGCGGAGCGCCCGCCCGGTCCAGACCGGCCCGCTCCACCCCGGCCCGCAGCGCCGCCGCGACCCGGTCGGCGACCGTCGTGCGCTCCGACTCGGCCCGCAGGGACACCAGCAGCGGCACCCGTCCCTCCACGGGCCGCACGCCCAGCAGCACCGGCACGCCGACCGCCGCCAGCTCCTCCAGCACGGCCCGCGCGAGCACCGCCCAGTTCCCCGACGGGCCGAGGTCGGAGGCGAGCCGCATCACGATCGGCAGCAGCGGCCCGGCGCCCGGCTTGAAGCCCAGGACGCGCGCCTGCGCCGGGGCGTCGTCGGCGCTGATCCGGCCCTCCGCGAGGTCGGTGAGGAAGTCCCCGCGCCCGCGCGCCGCCAGCTCGTCCTCCTGGCGGGCCTGCATCAGCACCACCGCCAGCACCCCCGCCGTCCGCTCCGCCGCCATCCGGTGCACCGGCAGCAGCGGGGCCGAGACCCCGAGCAGGACCAGCCGCGCCCGGACCGAACCGGTGCCGTGCCCGCCGCCCGGTACGTCGACCACCACGGCGTGCGCCGACGGCTCGGCCTCGCGCTGGCCGCGCAGGCCCTCCCAGACCTGGAGCGGGTCGGCCGCGGCCTCGCCCGCCGCGCTGGCGGCCGCGAACAGCAGCTGCCCGTCGGGGGTCTCCAGGAACACCGGGTTGGCGGTGAAGTCCGCGAGGATGCGCAGCACCTGGGGGATGCCGCCGCCGCCCAGCAGCGCCTCCGTACAGCGCCGGTGGACCTCCTCGGCGCGCTGGAGCAGGGCGTAGTGGCCGTTGACGATCTCGGTGTGGACCTCCTCCGTCACCGTGACGAAGGGCACCTCCCGGTGCAGTTGGACCAGCGGCAGCCCGGCGGCGCGCGCCGTCTCCACGATCGTGGCGGGCAGCTTGGTGAACCGCGGGCCCAGCTCGACGACGAGCGCGGCGATCCCCCGGTCGGCGAGCCGGCGCACGAACGCCCGCTGCTCGCTCGGCCGGGTGCCGAGGCCGAGCCCCGTGGTCAGGAGCAGTTCGCCGCCCTTGAGCAGGGAGGCGATGTTGGGGACCTCGCCCGCGTGCACCCACCGCACGGTGCGGCCCAGCCGGTCCGCGCCCGCCATGACCTCCGGCAGCCCGCTGCGCAGTCCCGGCAGCTCCAGTGCCCGCTGAACGGTGATCCCGCCCTGGTTGTCCATATCTCGGGACGCTATCAGGGGCCCGCGCGCCCTGATCCGGCCGGTGATCAGGCCGGTTTGATGTTGTGGTTGAAGCGGAAGACGTTGTCGGGGTCGTACTGGGCCTTCACCCCGGCCAACCGGCGCAGGTTCTCGGCGCCGAGCCCGGCCGCGACCCGCTCGGGGCCCTCGTCACCGGTGAAGTTGAGGTACACGGCGCCCGTGCTCCACGGCTCGGCGTCCGCCCGTACGTCCTTGACCCACCGGCGGCAGCGCTCGTCGTCGGCCGGGTCCTCCCAGGCCGCGAAGGGGTGCACGGCCCAGGGGGAATCCCGGTACGGCACCGGGTAGTCCTTCGGGCCGTCGGCGATCGCACCGCCCAGCGGGAAGAGCACGTGCTGGGTGGCGGTGGGCACCGGCATCGAGTGGGCGCGGGCGCAGAAGACGTCGAGCAGTGCGTCCGGAGCCCCCGTCAGGTACTCCGCCGACCAGTAGTTGCGCAGGCCCGGCGGGTCGTCGAGCATGCACTGGAAGTCGGCGTAGGGGATGGCCGTGACCAGCTCCGCCACGTGGGGCAGGGCCAGCAGCGGCCGCGCCACCGTGCGCATCTCCTCCTCGGTACCGGCGTACGTCACCAGCGCGCCGCACAGCAGGGTGCCGACCCGCTCGGGGGGTACGAAGGGGGCGGGCGGACCGGTCATGAAGATCACGCCGCCGCCGGCCCGGGGCGGGGCCGCCTCCAGCAGGTCGCGGTAGAGCCGGGCCACCTCGGGCCCGGACTCGGGCTCGTAGAGCACCAGCGCGATCGCGAAGGCGGGCAGCGGGTGGGCGCGCAGGGTCAGGGAGGTCGCGACGCCGAAGTTGCCGCCGCCGCCGTGCAGGGCCCAGAAGAGTTCGGTGTTGTCCTCGGCGGTCGCGGTCAGGGTCTCGCCGTCCGCGGTGACCAGGTCCACGCCGAGGAGGTTGTCCACGGCGAGGCCGAAGGCGCGGTCCAGCCAGCCGGAGCCGCCGCCGAGCACGAGCCCGCCGACGCCGGTGCTGGAGACGCGGCCGCCGGTGGTGGCGAGGGCGTGCGGGGCGCAGGCCCGGTCCAGATCGGCCATGAGGGCGCCGCCGCCGACCCGGATCGCGCGGGCGGCGGGGTGGACCGTCACCTCGTTCATCCGGCGCAGGTCGACGACGAGGGCGCCGTCGCCCAGGGCGTTGCCCGCGACGCTGTGGCCGCCGCCGCGGACCGCGACGGGCAGGGCCAGCTCGCGGGCGAAGCGGATCGCGGTGACGACGTCGGCTTCGCTCTCGCACTGGGCGATGGCGGCGGGGCGGCGGTCGACCATGCCGTTGAACACGGTGCGGGCGTCGTCGTAACCCGGATCGTCCGGGGCGAACACGTCGCCGGACAGGTCCTCGCGGAGCGCGGTGAGGGCCGCGCCCGCCTTCGAGAGGGGCGCCATGGCAGCCCCCTTCCGCGGAGGGGCACTGGACCCCTCCAGCCTAGGCCGCGCGCCCTCCGCCCCCGCCCCCCGGGCCTCCCGGCAGGGGGGGGGCGGTCCGATTCAGCCTCGCCGGCGATTGAGGCGCGGGGTCCGGGGTGGGGCCCTGGGCCTCCCGGCGGGGCGTGTGTGGCCTCCGGCGGCGCCTCAAACGCCGGCGGGGCTGGATTGGCTGGCCGGTTCAGCTCCCGCTGGCGTTTGAGGCGCGGGGTGGGGCGTCAGCCGCCGTAGGCGCCGCTGGCTGTGAGGCGGAGGGCGGTGTCGATCAGGGGGACGTGGCTGAAGGCCTGGGGGAAGTTGCCCACCTGGCGCTGGAGGCGCGGGTCCCATTCCTCCGCCAGCAGCCCGAGGTCGTTGCGCAGCGACAGCAGTCGCTCGAAGAGGCGGCGCGCCTCGTCCACGCGGCCGATCATCGCGAGGTCGTCGGCCATCCAGAAGGAGCACGCCAGGAACGCGCCCTCGTCGCCCTCCAGCCCGTCCACGCCCGCCTCGTCGCCGGCCGTCGGGTAGCGCAGGATGAAGCCGTCCGGGGTGGACAGCTCGCGCTGGATCGCCTCGATGGTGCCGATGACCCGCTTGTCGTCCGGCGGCAGGAAGCCCATCTGCGGGATGAGGAGCAAGGAGGCGTCCAGCTCCTTCGAGCCGTACGACTGGGTGAAGGTGTTGCGTTCCTTGTCGTAGCCCTTCTCGCACACGTCCTGGTGGATCTCGTCGCGCAGCTCGCGCCAGCGCTCCAGCGGGCCGTCCGCGTCCCCGCTCTCGATCAGCTTGATCGTGCGGTCCACGGCCACCCACGCCATCACCTTCGAGTGCACGAAGTGGCGGCGCGGGCCGCGCACCTCCCAGATGCCCTCGTCCGGCTCGTTCCAGTGGGTCTCCAGGTAGCGGATCAGCTTGAGCTGGAGCAGCGAGGCGTAGTCGTTGCGGGCCAGGCCCGTCATGTGGCCCAGGTGCAGGGCCTCGGTGACCTCGCCGTACACGTCGAGCTGGAGCTGGTGCGCCGCGCCGTTGCCGACGCGCACGGGCGTGGAGTTCTCGTATCCGGGCAGCCAGTCCAGCTCGGTCTCGCCCAGCTCCCGTTCGCCCGCGATCCCGTACATGATCTGCAGGTTCTCCGGGTCGCCCGCCACCGCCCGCAGCAGCCACTCGCGCCAGGCGGCGGCCTCCGCGCGGTAGCCGGTGCGCAGCAGGGAGGAGAGCGTGATCGCGGCGTCGCGCAGCCAGGTGTAGCGGTAGTCCCAGTTCCGGACGCCGCCGATCTCCTCCGGCAGGGAGGTGGTCGGCGCGGCGACGATGCCACCGGTGGGGCCGTAGGTCAGGGCCTTGAGGGTGATCAGGGAGCGGACCACGGCCTCCCGGTAGGGGCCGTGGTACGTGCACTGCTCGACCCAGTCGCGCCAGAACCCGGTGGTGGCCTCCAGCGCCGCCTCGGCGTCGGGCGCCTCCGGCGGCTCCTTGTGCGAGGGCTGCCAGCTGATGCAGAAGGCGACCCGCTCGCCGGGCGCCACCGTGAAGTCGGCGTACGTCGTGAGGTCCTTGCCGTAGGTCTCCGCGTCCGTGTCCAGCCAGACCGAGTCCGGGCCCGCGACCGCGACCGTACGGGAGTCCACCTTGTGCACCCACGGGACCACGCGGCCGTAGCTGAAGCGCATCCGCAGCGCGGAGCGCATCGGCACCCGGCCGCTGACGCCCTCGACGATCCGGACCAGCTGCGGGGCGTGGTCCTCGCGCGGTGGCATGAAGTCGGTCACACGCACCGTGCCGCGCGGGGTGTCCCACTCGGACTCCAGCACCAGGGAGTCGCCGTCGTAGCGGCGGCGGTCGGCCCGCGGCGCCGCGGTGCCCGGGGCGAAGGCCGGGCCGATGCGCCAGAAGCCGTGGTCCTCGGTCCCCAGGAGTGCCGCGAAGACGGCATGGGAATCGAAACGTGGCAGACACAACCAGTCCACCGAGCCGTCCCGGCAGACCAGTGCGGCGGTCTGCATGTCCCCGATCAGTGCGTAATCCTCGATGCGCCCGGACACGTTGGATCTCCAGTCGAACGGCCACGTCCGCCCCGAAGGGCGCTTGCGTTGTGCGATTCCCGCTGAGTGATATCCGAGCAGGATATGACGGCACCCTAGTGATCTCCTTAAGTCTTGGAAGAATATGCCTGAGCCAAACGGGTGACGGGTGTTGGCGTTGCCAACGGGCACGGGGGTGGTCGGCGGGGACCGTGGTGCGGACCCGTCCGCCGGGCGGCGCGCGCGTGGCCGGAGGCGGACTGTCCGGGTCGCTGATAGGCTGGTACCCCGTGGACCGGTGGTCTGCCTGTGCGAATCAGGAACCCCGAAACCGCAGCTCCGACGCCCCCGGACACTCCCTTACGGGACCCGGGGAAGGTGTCGGACTCACTCACCTCGCGACCACGGGAGCCCCCTCTTGGCGACGCCGCCCGCTGCTTTTCGAAACAGCACAGCCATGACGACCAAGCACATCTTCGTCACCGGGGGTGTCGCTTCGTCCCTCGGCAAGGGCCTGACGGCCTCCAGCCTGGGTGCGCTGCTGAAGGCGCGGGGCCTGCGGGTCACGATGCAGAAGCTCGACCCCTACCTGAACGTCGACCCGGGCACGATGAACCCGTTCCAGCACGGCGAGGTGTTCGTCACCAACGACGGCGCCGAGACCGACCTGGACATCGGCCACTACGAGCGCTTCCTCGACGTCGACCTCGACGGCTCGGCCAACGTCACGACCGGCCAGGTCTACTCGCAGGTGATCGCCAAGGAGCGGCGCGGCGAGTACCTCGGCGACACCGTGCAGGTCATCCCGCACATCACCAACGAGATCAAGCACCGCATCCGGCGGATGGCGACCGACGACGTCGACGTCGTCATCACCGAGGTCGGCGGCACGGTCGGCGACATCGAGTCGCTGCCGTTCCTGGAGACCGTCCGCCAGGTCCGCCACGAGGTCGGCCGCGACAACGTCTTCGTCGTGCACATCTCGCTGCTGCCCTACATCGGCCCCTCCGGCGAGCTGAAGACCAAGCCGACCCAGCACTCGGTCGCGGCCCTGCGCAACATCGGCATCCAGCCCGACGCGATCGTGCTGCGCGCCGACCGCGAGGTCCCGACCTCGATCAAGCGCAAGATCTCGCTGATGTGCGACGTCGACGAGGCCGCGGTCGTCGCCGCGATCGACGCCAAGTCGATCTACGACATCCCCAAGGTGCTGCACACCGAGGGCCTGGACGCCTACGTCGTGCGCAAGCTCGACCTGCCGTTCCGCGACGTGGACTGGAGGGTCTGGGAGGACCTGCTGGACCGGGTCCACAACCCCGACCACGAGGTCAAGGTCGCGCTCGTCGGCAAGTACATCGACCTGCCCGACGCCTACCTGTCGGTGACCGAGGCGCTGCGCGCCGGCGGTTTCGCCAACAAGGCCCGCGTCCAGATCAAGTGGGTCACCTCCGACGACTGCAAGACCCCGGCCGGCGCCGCCGCGCAGCTGTCCGACGTGGACGCGATCTGCGTGCCCGGCGGCTTCGGCGACCGCGGTGTCAACGGCAAGGTCGGCGCGATCACCTACGCCCGCGAGAACAAGATCCCGCTGCTCGGCCTGTGCCTCGGCCTGCAGTGCGTGGTCATCGAGGCCGCGCGCAACCTGGCCGGCATCGAGGACGCGAACTCCACCGAGTTCGACGCCTCGACCCCGAACCCGGTGATCTCCACGATGGAGGAGCAGCTGGCCTTCGTCGAGGGCGCGGGCGACCTGGGCGGCACCATGCGCCTGGGCATGTACCCGGCGAAGCTCGCCGAGGGCTCGATCGTGCGCGAGGTCTACGCCGACCAGCCGTACGTCGAGGAGCGCCACCGCCACCGCTACGAGGTGAACAACGCCTACCGCGGCGAGCTGGAGAAGAAGGCGGGCATCGTCTTCTCGGGCACCTCCCCGGACAACAAGCTCGTCGAGTACGTCGAGTACCCGCGCGAGGTGCACCCCTACCTGGTGGCCACCCAGGCCCACCCGGAGCTGCGCTCGCGCCCGACCCGCCCGCACCCGCTCTTCGCGGGCCTGGTCAAGGCCGCCGTGGCGCGCCAGCAGGGCAAGTAGTCGGCCTGGCCGCGCGGATGACCGCGCGGCGGTCGATACCGTAGGCAGCCGGGGCACGGGATCGTGCCCCGGCTGTCGCGTTTCCCGGGAGGGTATGGCCATGGGCATCACGGACACGGCGGAGTCGTGGGAGGTCGTCGACGCGAGCACGCCGTTCGAGGGCGCGAAGACGGCGGTCCGGTCGGACCGGGTCCGGATGCCGGACGGGACCGTCGTGGGGCGCGACTACCAGGTGCACCCGGGGTCGGTGTGCGTCCTGGCGCTGGACGAGGAGGACCGGGTGCTGGTGCTGCGGCAGTACCGGCACCCCGTGCGGCACCGGCTGTGGGAGCTGCCGGCCGGGCTGCTCGACGTGGTCGGGGAGAACCCCTTGCACGCGGCGCAGCGGGAGCTGTACGAGGAGACCCACGTCAAGGCCGGGGCCTGGTGGGTGCTGGCCGACTTCTTCGCCTCGCCCGGGGGGTCCGACGAGGCGATCCGGATCTTCCTGGCGCGGGACCTCGCGGAGGCGGACGAGGAGCGGTACGAGGCCTCCGACGAGGAGGCGGACATGGAACTGATGCGGGTGCCGGTGGGGGAGCTGGTGCGGGGGGTGCTGGCGGGGGAGTTGGCCAATCCCGGGCTGGTCACGGGGGTGCTGGCGCTGTCGGCCGCGCTCGCGGGGGGTGGCGTGGGGTCGCTGCGTCCGGCCGACGCGCCGTGGCCGGCCCGGCCGTACTAGTCCCGGCGGGGCTGGATTCGGCGGGGCCTCGGGGGACAGGGTCGGCCTCGCCGGCGATTGAGGCGTCGTCGGAGGGGCTGAGGGGGAGGCGGCGGCCCTTCGGGAGGGGATCGTGTGACCATCCGCTGATCCGATCGGGCGATTTGTCCGCCGCGCTCCACCCGGGTCGTCGCTCTGTGTGAACTACTCTCGGGATCCCCGAGGGCAGGGAGAGGAGCGGATCCGTGACGGATTTCGTCGGGCGGAGGCGCGAGCTCAAGGAGCTGCGCGAAGACATCGCCAGGACCGGGCTCGACACCCTCTCCGGCCGCAAGGCCAAGGCGCCGCGTGCGCGGGTGCTGCTCGTGGCGGGGCGTCCCGGAAGCGGGCGCAGCGCCCTCGCCGAGGCGTTCGTGCGGGAGGTGGCGGACGAGTACCCCGACGGGGTGTTCCGGACCCGCCTCACCGCCCCCGGCGGCGAGGCCGTCGCCACCGACCGGGCCGTGCGCGGCCTGCTGGAGGCGCTCGGCAGACCCACCCCGCCCGGCGCCGCCGAGGACGAGCTGAGCTCCGCGCTGCGCGAGGCGCTCGCCGACCGGCGGGCGATCCTCCTGGTCGACGACGCCGCCGACCCGCACCAGGTGGACGCGCTGCTGCCGGACACCCCCGAGTGCCTGGTCGTGGTGACCGCCGAGGGCCCCCTCACGGGGATCCCGGACGTCCGCCCCTGCACCCTCGGCGGCCTCGACACCCCCTCCGCCGTGGAACTGCTCGCCCAGCGCATGGGCTCCACCCGCGTCACCGCCGACCCCCGCGCCGCCGAGGCGCTCGCCGAGGCCTGCGGGGGGCAGCCGGCCGCGCTCGCCCTGGCCGGGGGCTACCTGGCGGCCCACCCCAAGGCCGCCGTCGCCGACGTGGCCAAGCAGCTCCACGACATGCCCGCCGGTACCGCGGGACCGCTGGCCCGCGCCTTCCGGCTGGTCTACGAATCCCTTCCGCAGCCCGCCCAGCGCAGCCTGCGGCTGCTGCCGCTCGCCCCGGCCGGGATGGTCGACTCGCACATCGCCTCGGCCCTCGCCGGCTGCTCCGTCGCGGCGGCCCAGTCCACGCTGGAGGACTTCACCGGGCTGGCGCTGCTGCACCCCGGGGCCGACGGCCAGTACCTGCTCCCCGGCTGCCTCGCCCCGCTGCTCCAGGCGCTCCTGGAAGCCAAGGAGCGCACGGCCGAGGTCCAGCTGGCCCGGGCCCGGATGCTGGAGCGCACGGTACGGCTGCTGCACTCCTGCCGGGCCATGGCCGAGGAGGACGAGGACGCCGTACGGGAGCTGCTCGACGGGCTGCCGCGCACCCTGCGCTTCCCGGACCGCAGGGCCGCCGCCCGCTGGCTGGACGGCAGGCTGCCCGCGCTGACCGCGGCCGCCGCGCTGGCGGTCGCGGACGGCGAGCTGGACACCCTGGCCCGCCGCCTGGTCGCGGCCCTCGTACGGGCGCTGGCCGAGCACCGCGGCACCGCGGAGGCGGCGCCCGAGCTCTACGGGCTGCACCGGCTCGTGCTGGACGTCGCCGAGCGCCGCGGGCTGCACCGCGAGCAGGCCGCGGCCCTGCTGAACCTGGCCGACCTGGACGCCGAGACCGGACGTACGCACGAGGCCCTGGAGCGCTACCGGGCCGCGCTGGACGCGGGACGGGCGGCGAACGACCCGTACGCGACCGGCCGCGCGATGGAATCCGTAGGCGGCGCCTACCAGGAGCTGGGGGACTGGCACCGGGCCGCGGACTGGTTCGGTCGAGCGCTGTCCCAGGCCCTCGCGAGGGGCGAGCGAGCGGACGAGGCGAGGCTGTACGGGCGGCTCGGCAACGTGCACACCTACGCGGGTCGCTACGGGGACGCGCTGCGCAGTTGGCGCGCGGCCTCGGCGGGCTACCGCAAGCTGGCCGATGTCCCGGGCCAGGCAAAGGCGTTGAGCGAAATGGCACGTGTGCGCGAGTACGCCGGGCGGCCGGAGGAATCGCTGCACACCTGCCGGGAGGCGGTCGAGCTGGCGCGCAAGGCCGGTGATCTGCGGTTGCAGGCCGCGCTCCAGGTCCGGCTCGCCGACACGCTCGACCGCCTCGGCGACCCCGCGGCCGCCAGACTGCACCGGGCCACAGCCGACAGATTGCTGGGAGATGACCCCGCAGCCTGCGAAATCCGTAGTGGTTCCGACTGAGATTATTCGTTTGCAAGGCTAGACAGCGACTCATCCTTCATTAGACTGGGTTCACCACGGCAGCCCGTGGTGCATCCCGTTGCGCGTTCTTGTGGGCGGGTATGTATGGAAGTACCCAGTAATTTCCCCTGAGCCAAGGACCGTGATCGACGATGAAGGTCGGCATCCCCCGCGAGGTCAAGAACAACGAGTTCCGGGTCGCCATCACGCCTGCCGGCGTGCATGAGCTGGTCCGCAACGGCCACCAGGTCTTCGTCGAGCAGAACGCCGGTGTCGGCTCCTCGATCACGGACGCCGAGTACGTCTCGGCCGGTGCCGAGATCCTCGGCACCGCCGACGAGGTCTGGGCCACCGCCGACCTGCTGCTGAAGGTCAAGGAGCCCATCGCGGAGGAGTACCACCGCCTCCGCAAGGACCAGACGCTCTTCACGTACCTGCACCTCGCGGCCTCCCGCGAGTGCACGGACGCGCTGCTGGAGTCCGGCACCACCGCGATCGCGTACGAGACGGTCGAGCTGGCCAACCGCGCGCTCCCGCTGCTCGCCCCGATGTCCGAGGTCGCGGGCCGCCTCGCCCCGCAGGTCGGCGCCTACCACCTGATGCGCTCGGTCGGCGGCCGCGGCATCCTCCCCGGCGGCGTCCCCGGCACCCAGGCCGCGAAGGCCGTCGTCATCGGCGGCGGCGTCTCCGGCTGGAACGCCGCGCAGATCGCCATCGGCATGGGCTTCCACGTGACCCTGCTCGACCGCGACATCAACAAGCTGCGCGAGGCCGACAAGATCTTCGGCACGAAGATCCAGACGATCGTCTCCAACGCCTTCGAGCTGGAGAAGGCGGTCCTGGAGGCCGACCTCGTCATCGGTGCGGTGCTCATCCCGGGTGCGAAGGCCCCGAAGCTGGTCACCAACGAGCTGGTCTCCCGGATGAAGCCCGGAAGTGTCCTTGTCGACATTGCGATCGACCAGGGCGGCTGCTTCGAGGACTCCCGTCCGACCACTCACGCCGAGCCGACCTTCGAGGTCCACAACTCGGTCTTCTACTGCGTCGCCAACATGCCGGGCGCGGTGCCGAACACCTCCACCTACGCCCTCACCAACGCCACGCTGCCCTACATCGTGTCGCTGGCGAACAACGGCTGGGTCGAGGCGCTGCGCCGCGACGCCGCCCTCGCGCTGGGTCTCAACACCCATGACGGACAGGTCGTTTACGGCCCGGTCGCCGAGGCGCACGGCCTGCCGACGCTGGAGCTGAGCTCGCTCCTCGGCTGATCCGACACGCGCGGTCGACATCGGTCGGCGGCTTCCCGTCAACGACTGACGTCAATCTCACGTATCCGGCCGGACCTTGCTGACAAGGTCCGGCCGGAGGCGTTTCGAGGTGCGCGGCGACCCCGCTCAACTCGCCTCGAACGTAACCCTTTAACCGATTCGCGCACCCGCGAAACTTCGCAGTGACAGCTCGGACGCCCTTGACAGAGTGGTGTTCGGTTGCCGACACAACGCGGCGGGTCCGGCGGATTGTGTTGCTGCGGAGCGGTGACACGCCATAGAGTCGCCAACCGTCGGCATGGTGCCACGCTGACCTATCGATAAGTGTCCTGGTCACGTCCAAGGAGGTAAGACGACTTGTGAATGAGTCGACATTTGCTCCTGGAGGTGGCCAAGCAGGGATGCCTGCGCGGGGCCAGGGTCCTGCGGGACTCGAGGCTGTCGGCTCCGTCGCGGTACGCACCTTCGCAAACCACCAGCACCTGACGACGCCCCAAAAGAGCATGGACGGCCTAGACGTGAACTCCAGGGCCGGCGACCTGAGCGGCGAAAAGCCCACTGGTTTCGCCGACTATGACGTGGTGCCCGAAGGGCACTTCTACGACCCCGACGCCGAGTACGAGCCCGACCCCGAGTACGCGGCCACCCTCGCGCCCGACGCTGCCCGCCAGCGCCGGGAGCGGATCGGCCCGACGGGACGGCCGCTGCCGTACTTCCCGATCCCGGGTCCGCTGACCGACCACGGTCCGGCGAAGATCATCGCGATGTGCAACCAGAAGGGCGGCGTGGGCAAGACCACGTCGACCATCAACCTGGGTGCCGCCCTCGCCGAGTACGGGCGCCGCGTGCTGCTCGTCGACTTCGACCCGCAGGGCGCGCTGTCCGTGGGCCTCGGCGTGAATCCGATGGAACTCGACCTGACGGTCTACAACCTGCTCATGGAGCGGGGGATGTCGGCCGACGAGGTGCTGCTGAAGACGGCGGTCCCGAACATGGACCTGCTGCCCAGCAACATCGACCTCTCCGCCGCCGAAGTGCAGTTGGTCAGCGAGGTCGCGCGCGAGTCGACGCTCCAGCGGGCATTGAAGCCGCTGATGGCCGACTACGACTACATCGTGATCGACTGTCAGCCCTCGCTCGGTCTGCTGACCGTGAACGCCCTGACGGCGGCTCACAAGGTCATCGTCCCGCTGGAGTGCGAGTTCTTCGCGCTGCGCGGCGTGGCGCTGCTGACCGAGACCATCGAGAAGGTGCAGGAGCGGCTCAACCCCGAGTTGGAGCTCGACGGCATCCTCGCCACGATGTACGACTCCCGTACGGTGCACAGCCGCGAGGTGCTGGCGCGGGTCGTCGAGGCCTTCGACGACCACGTCTACCACACCGTCATCGGCCGCACGGTGCGCTTCCCGGAGACCACGGTCGCCGGTGAGCCGATCACCACGTACGCCTCCAACTCCGTCGGCGCCGCCGCCTACCGCCAGTTGGCCAGGGAGGTGCTCGCCCGGTGTCCCGCCGAGTGAGTCTGCCCGGAGCCGACGAACTGTTCCGCACGACCGGGGGGACCGCCCTCCAGTCGTCCTCGCCGCGACGCGCGGGCGAGGACGCGGCCTCGGCCGCGGGCGGTGCGTCGGTCCGGACGGAGCACACCGCCGCCGCGGAGGACGCGGGGGCGGAGGGGCGCAGCCGGGAGGCGGACCCCGCCGCGGGCGCCGTGGGCCAGCAGCGCAGGCCGCAGGAAGGTTCTGTCAGCTCCGTGGGCGGGGCCGGCGGCGAGCAGCGGCGCGGCAAGGGCCGCGGGGCGAACCGGCGGCCCAGCGGCCGCGAGCGGCACGACGAGAAGATCACGGTCTACGTCTCCGCCGAGGAGCTGATGGACCTGGAGCACGCGCGGCTGGTGCTGCGCGGCGAGCACGGGCTCGCGGTGGACCGCGGGCGGATCGTGCGCGAGGCCGTCGCGGTCGTCCTGGCCGACCTGGAGTCCCGCGGGGACGCGAGCATCCTGGTCCGCCGCCTGCGCGGGCGCTGACCCGCCGCTCGTACGCCGCGTCCCGCCCCGCCGGGGCGGAGGCGGCAGCATGGGGGCCGTAACGACCGTTCCGCCCCCGCACTCCCTGGACCGCGATGCCTCCCTCGACCGCCGACCCCGGCCGTCCCACCCGCCGCAGCCTGGGCCGCGGCCCCGGCCGGGCCGCTCCCGAACCGCCGGAGAACGCCCTGGAGGGCGCCGCGGAGCCCGTACGGCCCCTACCGGCCGCGGGGGACCCGGAGGCCGCGCAAGGGCCTCAGGGGCCCGCTGAGGGCGTTCGTGGCGGGTCCGGGGCGCGGGGCGCGAGCGCCGCGGAGCCCGAAGGGCCGCCTGCGGAGCCCGGTGGGCCGACGGGAGCGCCCGACGGCGCGGCCGGGGATCCCGGTGCGCGGGATCCGGGAGCCGTGGCGGGCGACGGCCGCTTCAGGCTGCGGCTGGCGAACTTCGAGGGCCCCTTCGACCTGCTGCTCCAGCTGATCTCGCGGCAGAAGCTCGACGTCACGGAGGTCGCCCTCTCCCGGGTCACCGACGAGTTCATGGCGCACATCCGGGCCATGGGGCCCGAATGGGACCTCGACCAGACCACCGAGTTCCTCGTCGTCGCCGCCACCCTCCTCGACCTCAAGGCCGCCCGGCTGCTGCCGGTCGCCGAGGTGGAGGACGAGGCGGACCTGGCGCTGCTGGAGGCGCGGGACCTGCTCTTCGCCCGGCTGCTCCAGTACCGCGCGTACAAACGCATCGCCACGATCTTCGAGCAGCGCGCCGAGGACGAGGGCCGGCGCCACCCCCGCACCGTCGGGCTGGAGCCGCACCACGCCGAACTGCTGCCCGAGGTGGTCATCGGCATCGGCCCCGACGGCTTCGCGCGGCTCGCCGTCAAGGCCATGCAGCCGCGGGCCCGGCCCGAGGTGTACGTCGACCACATCCACGCACCGCTCGTCAGCGTCCGGGAGCAGGCGGAGGTCGTCGTACGGATCCTGCGGGCCCGTGGCGAGGCCACCTTCCAGGAACTGACCGAGGACACGCGGGACACCCTCACGGTGGTGGCGCGCTTCCTGGCGCTGCTGGAGCTGTACCGGGAGAAGGTGGTCGTCCTGGAGCAGGAGGAGGCCCTGCGGACGCTCACCGTCCGCTGGACCGGCGCGGCGGGCGCGGACGGCGCCCCGGCGCCGTTGACCGTGAGTGACGAGTTCGACCGGACCGGGGAAGGCGCGCGGGATGAGTGACGTGGGAGAGCTGGCGCTGGGGCCGGCGCTGGAGGCCGTACTGATGGTGGTCGACGAGCCCGCGACCGAGGCCCACCTGGCCAAGGTGCTGGAGCGCACCCCCCGGGAGGTGGCGCTCGCGCTGCGGGAGCTGGCCGACGAGTACACCCGCCAGGGCCGCGGCTTCGAGCTGCGGCTGATCGCCGGGGGCTGGCGGTTCTACAGCCGGCCGCAGTACGCGGCGGCCGTGGAGGGCTTCGTCCTGGACGGCCAGCAGGCCCGGCTCACGCAGGCCGCGCTGGAGACGCTGGCGGTGGTCGCCTACCGCCAGCCGGTGAGCCGCTCGCGGGTCTCGGCGGTGCGCGGAGTCAACTGCGACGGGGTCATGCGGACCCTCCTGCAGCGCGGTCTGGTGGCCGAGGCGGGGACGGAACCCGAAACAGGTGCGATCCTGTACAGGACGACGAACTACTTTCTGGAGCGGATGGGCCTGCGCGGCCTGGACGAGCTCCCGGAGCTCGCGCCCTTCCTCCCCGAGGCGGACGCGATCGAAGCCGAGACGCTGGAGGGTGTGCCGTCGTTCGATCCGGACGAGGCGTACGCCCCGGACGATTCTGAAGACGACAAGACGACGGAACTTTGATGCGAAGCAGCGGCAACGGCAACGGCGGCGGCAACAGGAACAGCGGCGGCGGTGGTGGCGGACGCGGTGGTAACCCCCGCGGCGGCTCCTCCTCCGGCGGCGGCGGCAACTACCGCGGAGGCGGCTCCTCCGGCGGCGGTGGCTCCCGCGGCGGCTCCTCCTCCGGCGGCTCCTCCCGCGGCGGCGGCTACCAGGGTGGCGGCTCCGGCGGTTACCAGGGCGGCGGCTCGCGCGGTGGCTCGTCCTCCGGTGGCGGCTACCAGGGTGGCGGCTCGGGCGGTTACCAGGGCGGCGGCTCCCGTGGTGGCTCGTCCTCCGGTGGCGGTTACCAGGGCGGCGGCTCGCGCGGTGGTTACCAGGGCGGCGGCTCCGGCGGCTACCAGGGCGGCTCCGACGCGCGCGACCGCGACCAGGCCCCGGCGCCGCGGATCCGCAACCCCCGCCCCGAGGAGCGCCGCTACGACGTGGGCCCCGAGGGCGAGCGCAACGGTCGCGGCGGTGCCAAGGCGGGCGGCGGCGGTGCCCGTGGCGCGGCCGACGGCAACCGCGGTGGCGGTGCGCGCGGCGCGGCGGCCCGCGGTGGCGCCAAGGGCGGCCCCAAGACCTCCAGGACCCCCGGCATCGGCGGCGCGGGTGGTCCGCGGATCGGCCCCGGCAGCCGCAGCGGCAAGGCCAAGCCGCGCGAGCTGGAGGCGCGGATCGAAGAGCGCGTGCGCGACCGCTACGCCGACAAGCCCGAGATCAAGACCCCGAAGACCTTCCCGGGCGCCGAGGAGGAGGGGGAGCGCCTGCAGAAGGTGCTCGCCCGTGCGGGCATGGGTTCGCGCCGCGCGTGCGAGGAGCTGATCCAGCAGTCGCGCGTCGAGGTCAACGGCGAGATCGTGCTGGAGCAGGGCAAGCGCGTCCAGCCGTCGGACGAGATCAAGGTGGACGGCCTGACCGTCGCCACCCAGTCGTACCTGTTCTTCGCGCTGAACAAGCCCGCGGGCGTCGTCTCCACGATGGAGGACCCCGACGGCCGCCAGTGCCTCGGCGACTACGTCACCAACCGCGAGACCCGGCTGTTCCACGTCGGCCGGCTCGACACGGAGACCGAGGGCATCATCCTGCTCACCAACCACGGTGAGCTGGCCCACCGCCTCACGCACCCGAAGTACGGCGTGAAGAAGACGTACGTCGCCGCCATCACCGGCCCGCTGCCGCGTGACATCGGCAAGCGCCTCAAGGACGGCATCGAGCTGGAGGACGGCTACGCCCGCGCCGACCACTTCCGCGTCGTCGACCAGCTCGGCAAGAACTACCTGGTCGAGGTGACCCTCCACGAGGGCCGCAAGCACATCGTCCGCCGCATGCTGGCCGAGGCCGGTTTCCCGGTCGAGAAGCTCGTGCGGACCGCCTTCGGTCCGATCGAGCTCGGTGACCAGAAGTCGGGCTGGCTGCGTCGCCTGACCAACACCGAGGTCGGCATGCTCATGCGGGAGGTCGGCCTCTAGCAGGGCCGGGTCACCACCCCGCACCACCGCACCACCCAGGAGAGCCCGCGGCGCCACCGGCGCCGCGGGCTTTTCCCTTGCCTGGCGCCGCCGCACCACTTTATAGTCATGGTGACTATTAAAGAAGGGGGGGCGGTCATGAGCTGGACCGAGGTACTCGGCTTCGCCACCGGCGCCCTGTGCGTCTGGCTGGTGGCCCGCCAGCACGTCGCCAACTGGCCGATCGGCATCGCGAACAACGTCTTCTTCATCGTGCTCTTCGCCCGGGCCGGCCTCTACGCCGACGCCGGGCTGCAGATCGTCTTCATCGCCCTCGCCGCCTACGGCTGGTGGTCCTGGACCCACGGGGGTGGACCGGGAACGGCCGAGGCCCTGCCGGTGCGCGCCACCACGCGCACCGAATGGACCTGGCTGGCCGCGGCGGGGGCGGTGGGGGTCCTCGCCCTCACCCTGCTCCTCGGACGGGTCAGCGACTCCACCGTGCCCTTCTGGGACGCGCTCACCACCGGGCTCTCGCTCGCGGCCACCTACGGGCAGTGCCGCAAGCTCGTCGAGTCCTGGTGGCTGTGGATCGCGGCCGACCTCGTGTACATCCCGCTGTACGCGTACAAGGGCCTCTACCTGACCTCCGTGCTCTACGCCGGATTCCTCGTCCTGTGCCTGATCGGGCTGCGCAACTGGCGGCGCGAGGCGACCACCGCGTCCGGCGCCCGTACCGCGGCCGTGGGAGCGGGCGCGTGAGCGCGCACGGGCGGCGCCACGGGCACGGGCTGGTGCTCGGGAAGTTCTACCCGCCGCACGCCGGCCACCACCACCTGGTGCGCACCGCCCAGGACCAGTGCGAGCGGCTGACCGTCCTGGTCTGCGCGGCCTCCGTCGAATCGGTGCCGCTCGCCGACCGGGTCGCCTGGATGCGCGAGGCGCACCCGGGGGCGCGGGTCGTCGGCGCGGTGGACGACATCCCGGTCGACCTCCTCGACCCGGCGGTCTGGGAGGCGCACATGGCGGTCTTCCGGGGCGCCGTCGGGGAGCCGGTGGACGCCGTCTTCACCTCCGAGGAGTACGGCGCCGAGCTGGCCCGGCGCTTCGGCGCCGAGGAGGTGTGCGTCGACCCCGCCCGCTCCCTCTTCCCGGTCTCCGGGACGGCGGTGCGCGCGGATCCCGTGACCACCTGGGAGTTCCTCGGCCCGGGCGTACGGGCCGCGCTCGCCCGGCGGGTCGTCGTCCTCGGCGCCGAGTCCACCGGCACCACCACCCTCTCCCGGGCGCTGGCCGCGCACTACCGGCGCCGGGGCGGGGTCTGGGCGAAGACCGGCTGGGTCGCCGAGTACGGGCGCCGCTACAGCGAGGAGAAGCTGGCGGCCCTGCGCGCCGCGGACCCGGCGGCGGACTGGGCCGATGCCGCCTTCGCCTCCGCCGAGTTCCCGGTGATCGCGCGCCGTCAGGACGCGGACGAGGACGCGGCGGCCCGGCTCGGGTCCCCGGTGCTCTTCTGCGACACCGACTCCTTCGCCACCGGCATCTGGCACGAGCGCTACGTCGGCGCCCGCAGCGCGGAGGTGGAGGAGATCGCCCGCTCGGGGCCCCGACGGGACCTGTACCTGCTCACCGACCACGAGGGCGTCCCCTTCGAGGACGACGGGCTGCGCGACGGGCCGCAGCTGCGCCCCTGGATGACCGGCCGGTTCCACGAGGAACTCACCCGTACCGGCAGGCGTTTCCTCGTCATCGGCGGGGACCGCGAGGAGCGTCTGGAGACGGCCGTCGCGGCGGTCGACGGGCTGCTCGCGGAGGGCTGGTACTTCGCCGACCCGCTCCCCGAGGACGTACGGCCCCTGGAGCACCGGTGAGCGCCCCGCCCCGGGCCCCGCGCCCCGCCGGGTACGACCCGGCCGCCTTCGAGCCCTTCGCCGTCGCCGCCGACCTCGCCGTCTTCACCGTGCGGGAGGCGCGGTTGCACGTACTGCTGATCCGGCGCGGCCAGGAGCCGTACGCCGGGGCCTGGGCGCTGCCCGGCGGCTTCGTGCTGCCCCGGGAGTCGGCCGAGGCCGCCGCCCGCCGCGAGCTCGCCGAGGAGACCGGGCTGCCCGGTGCGGTGGTCGCCGACCTCCACCTGGAACAGCTGCGGACCTACAGCGAACCCGACCGGGACCCCCGGATGCGGGTCGTCTCGGTCGCCTTCGCCGCGCTGGTGCCCGACATGCCCGAACCGGCCGCGACGGGCGGCGGCGACGCCGAGCACGCGCGCTGGGTGCCGCTGGGGGAGGTCCGCGACCCGGTCCCCGAACTGGCCTTCGACCACGCGGTGATCCTGGCCGACGCGCGCGAGCGGATCGGCGCGAAGCTGGAGTACACCTGCCTGGCCACCGCCTTCTGCCCGCCCGAGTTCACCCTCGGGGAACTCCAGGGCGTTTACGAGACCGTCTGGGACACGGCCCTGGACCGGCCCAACTTCCGCCGCAAGGTGCTCGCCACCCCCGGCTTCGTCGACGCCGTGCCGGGCGCCGCCCGGCTGACCGGCGGGCGCGGCAAACCGGCCGCGCTCTACCGGGCCGGCCGCGCGAGCGCCCTCCACCCGCCCCTGCTCCGCCCTTCGGAAGGACCCACACGATGACCACGGCCACCAAGCGGGCGGCGACGGGGGCGATGACCGGGCTGGCCCTGGGCGACGCCCTCGGCTTCCCCACCGAGTTCAACGACGTCCCCTCGATCCTCGCCAAGACCGGCCCCTGGCGGCGGATGGCGCTGCCGCGCCCGGCGATCGTCACCGACGACACCCAGATGACCCTGGCCCTCGCCCGCGGGATGCGGACCGCCGCCGAGCGGGGGCCGCTCGCCCCGCTGCGGCTCACCCGGCCGGTCCGCGAGGAGTTCGTCGAGTGGTACCGCTCGCCCGAGAACAACCGCGCCCCGGGCCGCACCTGCATGGTCGCCTGCTCCCTGCTGGCACGGCCCGACCGCGACTGGCGCGACGCCAGCCAGGTCGGCTCGAAGGGCTGCGGGGCGAACATGCGGGTGGTCCCGGTGGGGCTCGTACCGGGCTGGACCGAGGAGGAGCGGGCCGGCGCGGCCCAGCTCCAGTCGGCCCTCACCCACGGGCACCCGACCGCGCTCGCGGCCTCCGACCTCACCGCGCACGCCGTGTACTTGCTGGCCCGGGGCGCCGAGGTGACGGGGCTGGTCGGGCTGCTGCGCTCGTACGCCCTCGACAACCGCACCCGCTACCACGAGCGGTGGCTCGGCGACCTGTGGCAGCGCACCACGGCCGATGCCACGCCCGAGTCGTACATGGCGCGCGGCTGGGACGAATGCCTGGCCGTCCTGGACCGGCTGTCGGCCGCCCTGCGCGAGCCCTCCCCAGAGACGGACCCCTGCCTGACCACCGGCGACGGCTGGATCGCCGAGGAGGCCCTGGCCACCGCCCTGCACTGCTTCCTGCTCTTCCCCGAGGACCCGCTGACCGCCCTGCGCCGGGCCGCCTGCACGGCGGGCGACTCGGATTCGATCGCCTGCCTCACGGGCGCCTTCGCGGGCGCCCACCTCGGCGCGGACGCCTGGCCCCGCGACTGGGAGGGCCGCATCGAATACCGCGACGAACTCCTGGCCTTCGGCACCCTCTGGGACGCGTGAGCCGTGCTGGACACGTCGAACGTCGACCTCGCCCCCGTCGTGGCCGAGCAGCCCGACCCGCTGCTCTTCGCCACGGTCTCGGGCGCCCACTTGTACGGCTTCCCCTCGCGCGACTCGGACGTCGACCTGCGCGGCGTCCACCTGCTGCCCCCCGAGGCGCTCTTCGGGCTCCAGCCGCCGGAGGAGACCCGGACCCGGATGTGGGACCGGGACGGCACCGAGATGGACCTGGTCACCCACGACCTGCGCAAGTTCGTCCGGCTGATGCTGCGGCCCAACGGGTACGTGCTGGCAAGCCGCTGCTCTACGCCTTCCGGGCGCTGCTGACCGGCATCGTGCTGATGCGCGGCGGCGGGGTGCAGGCGAACCTGCCGGTTCTCGTGGCCGAGGTGGCCGGGGCGCCCGGGTACCTGCCGGAGCTGATCGCGGCCAAGGTCGCGGCCGAGCACGGACCGTGCGGGGGACCGGACACGGGGCTGCTGCTGCGCGACTTCACGGCGCTGCACGGCGTGCTGGACGCGGCGCAGGCGGGCAGTGCGCTGCCGGAGCAGGCCGGTGCCGGTGTGCACGGGGTGCTCGATGGATTCGTGGTGCGTACGCGCACCCGGTTCCCGGGGTCAGTGGGCTGAGGCGCGGCGGGCGCGGGTGAGGAAGTCCTCGATGCGGGGGAGGTCCGGGTCGGCGGGGAGGGGGGAGGTGGCGAGGGCCGCCTCGCACTCCGCCTCCAGGCGGGACATCCGGAGCTCGACCTCGGCCCACGGGACCTCGCCGCGCTTGACGGCGAGCAGGTCCTCGCGCCGCTCGCCGACGTCGATCGTCAGCTCGCCGCCGCGCAGCAGGTCCCGGCAGGACTCCAGCAGGCGCAGCAGGTGCATCGCGTGCTTCCAGCGCGGGGCGCCGTGCGTGCGGACGTCCGCGCGCAGCTTGGTGCGCTGCGAGGCCGCGTAGCGGCCGAAGGTGGTGTGGGCGCGCCGGGACAGGAAGGCCCCGCGGAGCGAGAGGAGTTCCTCGCCCACCGGGGTCAGCCGTTCCACCAGCGGGGAGTGCAGGCACTCCAGGATGTTGGGGTTGGCGCGCAGCGCCAGCTCGCAGAAGCGCTCCAGCTCCCAGGAGAACTCCTCCTCCCGGGGCCCCTCCACGTGCGTCGGCGGCTTCTCGAACCGCCAGTACAGCGGGGTCGGGGCGAGGTAGACACCGCGCCGGTCGGTGTCGCTCGCGCCCGTGGCCAGACCGAACGCCCGCGACCCCGTCACGCACGCGTAGACCGTGTGCTCGCGCACCAGCGTCAGCGCCTGCTCGTCGTTCCTGTCCATCGCCGCAGCGTAGGCGGGTGGCGGCCCGCCCCGCGAAGGGATATCGCCGTCAGGCGAGGGTGATCTCGCCCGCCGCGGACACCACGATCTTCTTCTCCGCCAGCGGACGGGTCGCCGGACCGTGGGCCACGGACCCGTCGGCGACCTGGAACTTGCTGCCGTGGCACGGGCAGTCGATGGTGCCGTTCTCCACCTTGTTCACCAGGCAGCCCTGGTGGGTGCAGACCGCGGTGAAGCAGCGGTAGGAGCCCGCCGTGGGCTGGGTGACCACGAGCTTCTCGTCCTTGAGGACCGTGCCCCCGCCCACCGGTACCGCCTCGGCCTTCAGCAGGGCCTTGCCGGTCGCCCCGCCCCCGGCCGGGGACGACGCGGCGGAGGAGGGCGCGGCCGGGGACGACGCGGCGGGGGAGGGCGGCGTGGCCGCGCCGGCTCCGTTCGCCGGCTTCTCGTCGGCGCCGCCGCACGCCGTGAGCGCGCCGCCCGCCAGGGCCACCGCCCCTGCCGCCAGTACCGTGCGCCGGGCGGTGCGCGTGGGCTCGCTCATGACATCTCCTTGCTGGGGTGGTCGGTGGGGCAGCAGCATCCTGGCGCGTCGGGGGCTCCGTGAGAAGCCTGCCGCGCCGCCGTCCGCCGCCCCGCCGCGCCGGCCCCGTCAGTGGCCGGGCGTCGGCGGAGCCAGTTCCGCCGGGCGCCCCGGTGTCCGTACGACCTCCCACACGCGGACCACCGCGTCCCGGTTCAACGGGCCGTGGACGTGCGGGTAGCGGCCGCCGGATTCACCCTCCCGGCGGACCGGCGAGGTCAGCGCCGCCTCGTCGAGTTCGAGCGCGAGCAGCGGCCCGGGCACGGCCGCGTAGTGCGCCTGCGCGATGGCGAGCGCGGTGGCGGCGTCACCCGAACAGTGCACGAAGCCCTCCGAGTCGAGCGAGGGCGGGGCGTA
Organism: Streptomyces sp. NPDC059917; assembly: GCF_042730635.1. Classification (NCBI taxonomy): domain Bacteria; kingdom Bacillati; phylum Actinomycetota; class Actinomycetes; order Kitasatosporales; family Streptomycetaceae; genus Streptomyces; species Streptomyces sp. NPDC059917. The sequence continues at coordinate 47,315 of NZ_JBHWLC010000035.1, read as the reverse complement.
CGGGCGCTCGGGCGCGGCGGACCAGTCGGCGAGGGCGACGATGTGGAAGATCATGCCGTTCGTTCTACCGCAGGGCGCGGGGCCGGACGCCGCCCAGTGGCGGCCCCGTCCGGTTCGGGTGACATTGGCCGTGTTCTCGATGCCGGGTCGGCCAAGGGCCGCAGCCCGGCTCCCTCTTCGAAAGGCATGACGATGGCGGGTAACGACCTCGGCTCCCTGCTCGGCGGTCTCCTCGGCGGCGGCGGGAGCGGCGGCCAGGGCGGTGGCGGCGCGGGCAACATCCTCGGCGCCCTGCTCAGCGCGCTCGGCGGCGCCGGTGGCGGCGGTGGCGCCCAGGCGGCCGGCGGCGGCAACAACCCGCTCGGCGGGCTGCTGGACATGCTGACCAAGTCCGGCCTCGTCGACCAGGCCCAGTCCTGGGTCGGTACGGGCGACAACCAGGCGGTCAGCGGCGCCCAGATCGCCGAGGCCCTGCCGGACGAGGCCCTGCAGCAGGCCGCCCAGCAGGCCGGGGTCAGCCCGCAGGAGGCGGCCGACCAGATCGCCCAGGCGCTGCCCCAGGCGGTCGACAAGCTGACCCCCCAGGGGTCCCTGCCCACCGGCTCGCTGGAGGACATCATCAAGCAGCAGAACCTCTGAGCCACCGGACACCCGGACACCCGGCCACCGGCCGCCCCGGACCGGAGCCCGGCGGTCCGCCCCGCGCGGCGGACCGCCGGGCCCCGGTGCGTGCGGGCTGACTACGCTGGGACCGTGCGGCGCACCGCACGCCCGATCGTGATCCAGCCGAGGAGCCCCCGTGAGAACCGCCGCCGTCATCGGAACCGGACTGATCGGCACCTCCGCGGCCCTCGCCCTGACCGCCCGCGGGATCACCGTCCACCTCAGCGACCACGACCCGACCCAGGCCCGCACCGCCGCCTCCTTCGGCGCCGGCACCGACGAACCCGCCGAGGGCAGGGTCGACCTCGTGATCGTCGCCGTACCGCCCGCGCACGTGGCCACGACCCTGGCCGACGCGATCCGGCGCGGGCTGGGACGGGCCTACGTGGACGTGGCCAGCGTCAAGGGCGGCCCGCGGCGCGAGCTGGAGGCCCTGGGCGCCGACCTGAGCGCGTACATCGGCACCCACCCGATGGCCGGGAAGGAACGCTCGGGACCGCTCGCCGGCACGGCCGACCTCTTCGAGGGACGGCCCTGGGTGCTGACGCCGACCCGGGACACCGACCACGAGGTGCTGAACCTGGCGCTGGAGCTGGTCGCGCTCTGCCGGGCCGTGCCCGTCGTGATGGACGCCGACGCCCACGACCGGGCCGTCGCGCTGGTCTCGCACACCCCGCAACTGGTCTCCAGCATGGTCGCGGCGCGCCTGGAGGAGGCCGACGAGAGCGCCGTGCGCCTGTGCGGGCAGGGCATCCGCGACGTGACCCGGATCGCCGCCTCCGACCCGCGGATGTGGGTGGAGATCCTCTCCGCCAACCCCGGACCGGTCGCCGACGTGCTCACCGGGATCGCCGCCGACCTGGAGGAGACCGTGCAGGCGCTGCGCGGGCTCCAGTCCGCGGACGAGGAGAAGCGGCGCGGCGGCGCGGACGGCATCGCGGACGTGCTGCGCCGCGGGAACGCGGGCCGGGTGCGCGTCCCGGGCAAGCACGGCTCCGCGCCGACCGTGTACGAGACCGTGACCGTGCTGATCAGCGACCAGCCGGGCGAGCTGGCGCGGATCTTCGCCGACGCCGGTCGGGCCGGGGTCAACATCGAGGACGTACGGATCGAGCACGCCAACGGGCAGCAGGCCGGTCTGGTCCAGCTCAGCGTGGAGCCCCGGGCGGTCGCGGGACTCACGGCCGAGCTGCGCGAGCGGGGCTGGGCCCTGCGCCAGTAGGCCTCCCGGCCCTCCCGGAGCCCTCCCGGCGGCCCCCGGAACCGACCGGCGCCGGGTGCTCCGCCGAGTCGGTAACCTTAAGGAGGGGCGTTTTAGCGCGCCCGGACACGTACGCGCAACCAGGAAGGTGCTCGCCCCGTGGAAACCGCCGCTCAGTCCGCCGTGATCGTCGCCATCGACGGTCCCTCCGGCACGGGCAAGTCCAGCACCTCCAAGGCCGTCGCCGCCAAGCTCGGGCTGCGGTACCTGGACACCGGTGCGCAGTACCGGGCCATCACCTGGTGGATGATCACCAACGGCATCGACCTCGACGACCCGCAGGCCATCGCGCTCGCGGCCGGCAAGCCCGCGATCGTCTCCGGTACGGACCCCGCCGCGCCCACCATCAGCGTGGACGGCCTCGACGCCGCCGGGCCGATCCGCACCCAGGAGGTCACCTCCAAGGTCAGTGCGGTCAGCGCGGTGCCCGAGGTGCGCACCCTGATCACCGACCTCCAGCGCACCATCGCCGCCGAGGCGGCGGGGGCGGGCGCCGGGATCGTCGTCGAAGGCCGGGACATCGGCACCACCGTCCTGCCCGACGCCGACCTCAAGGTCTTCCTCACCGCATCGGCCGAGGCGCGCGCCGCCCGCCGCAGCGGCGAGCTGAAGGGCGCCCACGCCCAGGACCTCGCGGCCACGAAGGCGGCGCTGATCAAGCGCGACGCGGCCGACTCCGGCCGCAAGACCTCCCCGCTGGCCAAGGCCGCCGACGCCGTCGAGGTCGACACCACGGAACTCACCCTCGACCAGGTCATCGAGTGCGTGGTGACCCTCGTGGAGGACAAGAGGGCGGGCGGCGGCCGGTGAGCGAAACGCCCTCCCTCAAGGGTGCGGCGGTCGGCCGGCGGATCGGGATCGGGCTCATGTACGGGCTCTGGAAGCCCCGTGTGCTCGGCGCGTGGAAGGTACCGGCCTCCGGGCCGCTCATCCTGGCCGTCAACCACTCCCACAACGTCGACGGGCCCATGGTCATGGGCACCGCGCCGCGGCCCGTGCACTTCCTGATCAAGAAGGAAGCGTTCGTCGGCCCGCTCGGCCCCTTCCTGGAAGGGATCGGGCAGGTCAAGGTCGACCGCTCCGGTGCCGACCGGGAGGCCGTCACCCGCGCCCTGGGCGTCCTCGGTGACGGCGGGGTCCTCGGGATCTTCCCCGAGGGCACCCGAGGCGAAGGCGACTTCGCCTCGCTGCGCGCAGGCCTCGCCTACTTCGCGGTCCGCGGCGGAGCGCCCATAGTGCCCGTCGCGGTGCTGGGCAGCACCGAGCGCCGTGGCAGGCTGGTCAAGGGACTGCCGCCCTTCAAGGGGCGGGTCGACGTCGTCTTCGGCGACGCCTTCGACGCGGGCGACGGCAGTGGCCGCCGCACCCGCACGGCGCTCGACGCGGCCACCGTACGCATCCAGGACCGGCTGACCCGCCACCTGGCCGACGCCAAGCGGCTCACCGGCCGCTAGGCGAGACTTGAACTCAGTAGTGGACCCGCACGCTGCGGGTGCCACCGATCACCACGAACGACGAGGAACGGACTTCATGAACGACCAGCACGACCACGGAGCACTCGGAGACGCCGAGTACGCGGAGTTCATGGAGCTCGCCGCGGAAGAAGGCTTCGACATCGAGGACGTCGAAGGCGCGATCGGGGAGGCGGCCGCGGGCCCCCTCCCCGTCCTCGCCGTCGTCGGCCGCCCGAACGTCGGCAAGTCGACCCTGGTGAACCGCATCATCGGCCGCCGCGAAGCGGTGGTCGAGGACAAGCCGGGCGTCACCCGCGACCGCGTCTCTTACGACGCCGAATGGGCCGGCCGCCGCTTCAAGGTCATGGACACCGGCGGCTGGGAGCAGGACGTCCTCGGCATCGACGCGTCCGTCGCCGCCCAGGCCGAGTACGCCATCGAGACCGCCGACGCGGTCGTCTTCGTCGTGGACGCCAAGGTCGGCGCCACCGACACGGACGAGGCCGTCGTCAAGCTGCTGCGCAAGGCGGGCAAGCCCGTCGTGCTCTGCGCCAACAAGGTGGACGGCCAGAGCGGCGAAGCCGACGCGACCGCGCTGTGGTCCCTCGGCCTCGGCATGCCGCACCCGGTCTCCTCGCTGCACGGCCGCGGTACGGGCGACATGCTCGACGCCGTCCTGGAGGCCCTGCCCGAGGCCCCGCCGCAGACCTTCGGTTCCGCCGCCCCCGGCGGCCCGCGCCGGATCGCCCTCATCGGCCGTCCGAACGTCGGCAAGTCCTCGCTCCTGAACAAGGTCGCGAAGGAGGACCGGGTCGTCGTCAACGAGATGGCCGGCACCACCCGCGACCCGGTCGACGAGCTGATCGTGCTCGGCGGCATCACCTGGAAGTTCGTGGACACCGCGGGCATCCGCAAGAAGGTGCACCTCCAGCAGGGCGCCGACTACTACGCCTCCCTGCGCACGGCCGCCGCCGTCGAGAAGGCGGAGGTCGCGGTCATCCTGATCGACACGACCGAGAACATCAGCGTCCAGGACCAGCGCATCATCACCATGGCCGTCGAGGCCGGGCGCGCCATCGTCATCGCCTACAACAAGTGGGACGAGCTGGACGAGGAGCGCCGCTACTACCTCGAGCGCGAGATCGAGACCGAGATGCAGCAGGTCTCCTGGGCCCCGCGCGTCAACGTCTCCGCCCTCACCGGCCGCCACATGGACAAGCTGGTCCCGGCGATCGAGACCGCCCTGGAGGGCTGGGAGACGCGCGTCCCGACGGGCCGCCTGAACGCGTTCCTCGGCGAGATCGTCGCCGCCCACCCGCACCCCGTGCGCGGCGGCAAGCAGCCCCGCATCCTCTTCGGCACCCAGGCGGGCACCAAGCCGCCGCGCTTCGTCCTCTTCGCCTCGGGCTTCCTGGAGCACGGCTACCGGCGCTTCATCGAGCGCCGCCTGCGCGAGGAGTTCGGCTTCGAGGGCACCCCGATCCACCTCTCGGTGCGGGTGCGCGAGAAGCGCGGCTTCAACAAGAGCAAGAGCAACAAGCAGTAGTCGCACCCATCGGGTGCCCCGGGGTCAGTAGCCCCGGCGCGGAGCGGGCGGCAGGGCCGCCGGGATGTGCTGCATCCCGGTCTGGTGCTGGCGCCCGTTGCCGTATCCGGGGGCGGTGCCCGCGGTGGCGTACCCCTGGGCGCCCTGGCCGGCGTAGGAGGGCTGGGGGACGTACGCGGGCTGGGGCGCGTACGAGGGCTGCCACGGGTCGGTCTGCCATGCGGAACCGTTCCAGCCGCTCGTGCTGGTCTGACCGCTGCTGTACGTGCCCGGGTACCCGGTGGTGGCCAGCGCGCTGCCCGGAGCTGCCGGGGCCGTCCCGAAGGCCGTGAAACCGAGGTCCTCCTCGCCGCTGCGGTCGCCGGGCAGGGCCCGGAAGGAGCGCAGGTACTCCGAGTACAGGGCATCGAAGATCGGGGTGGGCGAGGCGGTGTGCGGCGCGGCGTGCGTCCCCTCCCGCGTCCATGCGGGGCGCATCGGGGGGATGGGGCTCGAATAGGACGGGGCGCGGGAGGGATCGTATGAATGCACGTATCTGCCAACGAAACCGGCGCCCTGCGGATGCGGGGCGCCGGGGAGAAATCGCAGATCGCCGGGGGTGTGCGGGACGGACCGCGCACCCCCGGCGCACGCCATCGTCCGGCCCCCGCCCGACGGACGGGTCCGTGGGCCGGGACCGGACGAGGGCAGTCCGGTGGGAGCGGGGCGGGGCTCAGGTGCCCGCGAGCGGCATGGAGGCCGCCACGAGCTTGCCGCCCGCCGCGGCCTTGTCGAGCGCGTCGCGCAGCAGGTCCTCGCGGGGCTGCTGGCCGATCGAGCCGACGGGGGCGGCGTAGACGAGGACGCGCTGGGTCTTGTTGACGGCGGCGCGCCAGCCGTCGGTGACCGAGAGCGCCTTGTGGGCCTGCCACCAGGAGGTGGGGGCGCCGCCGTCGATGCCGGGCTGGAGCACGGCGTGCAGCAGGCCCGCGGCGAGCAGCACCGACCAGCCGGAGAGCTGCGAGGGCAGCGCGGAGGTGTCGGTGACCGGGATGAAGCCCTGCTCGATGAGGAGGGGCAGGAAGTCGTCGCCGGGGCCGTCGGTGCCGGGGCGGGCGATCGGCGCGGTCGGCTCGACCACGAGCGCGGGGTGCAGCTCGCCGCCGATCAGGACCAGCCCGCTGGTGATGCCGAGGACGGCCTGGCCGCCGGGCACGGCCTGGGGGACGTCCGGGGCGGCGAAGGCGTCGCCGGGGGCCTCGGCGGCCGGGTCGGTGCCGGTGATGCTGCGGACGGCGCCCTGGAGCTGGGCCTCGGAGACGTTGACCACCTGCGAGGGGATGCACAGCGCGTGGGCGAAGGCGAGGACGGCGGTCTCCTCGCCGACGAACAGCACGGTGCTGGTCTGCTCGCGCTCCGAGTCCCCCGGGGTGCGGCACGAGGTGCAGTCGTAACTGCTCGGGGCCTGGTCACCGGCGAGCAGCCGGTTGGCTTCTTCGTCGCCGATCTCGGCGCGTACGTCATCACTGACCTCGAGCATGCGCGGCACGGAGTGACTCCTCGGACTACGACGGACCGGTGGGCCGTTCCGTCTCGGCGTGCGGGACCGGGCGGTTCCCGGCTCGCCGGGATCAACGGGGGAGCGAGGGCCGGGGTCACGCCGGATGAGGGAACGGATTCGAACCTGACCCCCGGACGAGTGAATGGGCTGAACGGAGCGTTGCTTTCATGCCAACTCTTTTCTCTTTGTGCTCAGTTGACGGCGCGGAATGCACGGTTGGCGGGGGCGGGGTGATCGGCCTTCCGGGTGGCCGCGCGGGGGCGGCCGCGTGGCGGGGCGGGGGTGCGAGGGGGGGCTGCGTAGCGTGATCAGATGCCCACATTCCGGATCCGGGCGGCCGTGTTGGTGGCTGCCGCGCTGGTGTTCGTACCGTCGGCGGCGTCGCGCGGTTACGCGTCGGCCCCACCACCGCCCGCGCCGGGGCCCGCCGGGGTCTCGGCCCTCGGTGCGCCGGGGACGATCGGGAAGGGGGCCGGGGACTGCGGGCCCGGCGGGCAGTGGCCGTGGGACTGCGTCGCCGACTGCGAGAGCACGGGCCGCTGGAACGTCAACACCGGCAACGGCTTCTACGGCGGGCTCCAGTTCTGGCAGCCCACCTGGGAGGAGCACGGCGGGCTCGGCTACGCGCCGCGCGCGGACCTGGCTCCGCGGGAGCAGCAGATCCGGGTCGCGGAGGACGTCCTGGGGACGCAGGGGTGGGAGGCGTGGCCGGTCTGCTCGAAGCGGTACGGGTTGGCGGGGCGGATGCATGTGGTGCGGAGCGGGGATTCCTTGGACTCGATCGCTCGGCGGCATCGGGTGCGGGGTGGGTGGCGGGTGCTGTACGAGGCGAACCGGGGGGTGATCGGGGCCCGGCCGGAGCTTCTGGCGGTGGGCACGCTCCTGTCCCTCCCCCCGTCGACCCCGGCCCCGACCCCGGCGCCGACTCCGGGGGCCGTGGCCCCCACGCCCGTCCCGGCCGCGCCCTCGCCGCGCCCGAGCTGACCCAGGCGTTCGTCCTGCGGTAGCCGGAGCCTCCGGCGGCGCCTCAATCGCCGGCGGGGCTGGATGTGGCTGGGCGCGGTGTTCGTCCTGCGGTAGCCGGGGCCTGCGGCGGCGCCTCAATCGCCGGCGGGGCTGGATGTGGCTGGGTCGATTCAGCCTGCCCGGCGTTTGAGGGCCCGCCGGAGGCTTCGGCAGCCGTCGGCGGTCTCGCCCGGCGGGGGCGGCGGCCGGTCGGGGCCGATTCAGCCCGCCCGGCGATTGAGGGCGTACGGCGCTGGCAGACTCGGGGGCATGCTGGATACCTCCGCTCGGTTGTTGCGGCTGTTGTCGCTGTTGCAGGCGCACCGGGAATGGACCGGGTCCGCCCTCGCGGAGCGGCTCGGGGTGACCCCCAGGACCGTACGGCGCGACGTGGACCGCCTCCGCGAGCTGGGCTACCCGGTCAACGCCAGCCCCGGCACCGGCGGCGGCTACCAGCTCGGCGCCGGAGCCGAGCTGCCCCCGCTGCTGCTCGACGACGACGAGGCCGTGGCGGTCGCGATCGGGCTGCGGACCGCCGCCGGGAACGGCGTCGAGGGCATCGGGGAGGCCTCCGTACGCGCCCTGGCCAAGCTGGAGCAAGTGCTCCCGGCGCGGCTGCGGCGCCGGGTCTCGGCCCTCAACGCCTTCACCGTGCCGATGCTGCGCGGCCCGGGCCGCGCCACCGTGGACCCCTCCGTGCTGGCCGAGCTGGCGGCCCTGTGCCGGGACGGCGAACGGCTGCGCTTCGCCTACCGGGACCACGCCGGGGCGAGCACCCGCCGGACCGTCGAGCCGCACCGCCTGGTGTGCACCGAGCGCCGCTGGTACCTGGTCGCCTGGGACCTGGAGCGCGCCGCCTGGCGCACCTTCCGGGCGGACCGGATCGAGCCGAGGCCCCCGCACGGCCCCCGGTTCACCCCGCGCCCGCCCCCGGCCGAGGACCTGGCGGCGTACGTCTCCGAGGGCGTCTCCCACCGTGGGTACGCGGCCCGGGCCGTGGTGCGGCTGCGGCTGCCGGCCGAGGAGGCGGCGCGGACCATCGCGCCCTCGGACGGGGTGCTGGAGCCGCTGGACGCGCACAGCTGCCTGCTGCGCACCGGAGCGGTCAGCCTGGACGTGCTGGTCATTCACCTCATGCTGCTCGGATGCGAGTTCGAGGTCGTGGAGCCCGTCGAGCTGACCGCGCGGATCCGCGCGGCGCGCGACCTGCTCGGGCGCGCCGTGGGGCCGCAGGACGGAGCCGACTCGCCGCCCGTGGAGAAAGGGTGAAGGTGCGTCGGGCAATGCCGACACGGAATTCCGGGGGCTCGTACAGGAATTGCAATCGCCCTTCGCCCCGGGCGTGTCGCGGGCCGGTAAACAATTGCCGCGAGGAACTCGGCAGGCGGAACGGCTGTCGGCAATCCGTGACACAAGCGTGACCCGGATTGGACGAACACCTGGGCGTTCGGCTGACGCACGACTGCCGCGGTCCGGAGGATGATCCGGATCGCGGCAGTCGGGTGGAGCGTGGAGCGGGGCTCGGGCGGGATCGGGCTGTGCGTACCGTGCTCTCGCCCGGGCGTGGGGTCAGCCGCCGGCCACGGGGCGGGCCGCCGGGTTGCGTCCGGTCCGGTCGCGGTCCGTGTGCGGCGGGCGACGGCTGCCCGCCGGGGTGACCGGGGTCCGCTCCGAGCGGATGACGTGCGGCCGGGCGCTCACGTGCGGCGCCGCCGTGCGGGCCGTGGTGGCGTGGCCGGCGCCCGCGGGCACCGCGGCAGGCTCCTCGGCCACCGGAAGCGCCTCGGCCGCCCGCTGGACGAACACCTTGGCCTGGGCGGTCAGCGGGGCGACGGGCAGTGCGGCCGCGCCCTCGCCGCTCCGGCGGCGCAGGCGCCAGGCGACGCGCTGCTCCATGATGAAGGCCTCGGTCCGGGCGATGAAGGGCTCGAACCACGGCAGGGCGAGCAGCACCAGCAGACCGGCGGCCCAGCCGAGCAGCACGTCGCTGACCCAGTGCGTACCGAGGTAGACGGTGGTGGCGCCGACGCTGAGGGCGACGATCGCGGACGCCGTCGACAGCACCCGTCGGGTGACTCCGGTGGAGGCCAGGTAGGCCAGGATCCCCCAGGTCACGACCGCGTTGGCGGTGTGGCCGGAAGGAAATATATCGCCGCCGCCGAACATCTCGGCCGAGCCGATCTGGGTCGCGTAGTGCGGGCCGAGGCGGCCGAGGCCGAGCTTGACCGAGCCCACGGTCACGTTGAGCGCGAGCAGGGCCACGCCGAGCGTGATCAGCGGGCGCAGGGTGTGCTGGCGCCAGCAGCGCCAGCCGAGCCAGGCCATGACCATCATCGAGGTGGGGCCGCGCTGGCCCAGGACCACCAGGTAGTCGAGGAAGGCGTGCACCTGCGGCCACTGCTCGTAGGGCCGGAAGAACATGAGCTGCCAGTCGAGCCGCACCAGCCACGAGGTGGTCAGTACGCCGATCACGATCGCCAGGTAGAACACGAGCGTCGCGCCGAAGAGCACGACACGGTGCCGGCTCATCTGCGGCACTTGCAGATGAGCCGGTCGTTCGGGTTCCCGGTCGAGGCGGGCGAACACCCGCTCCAGACGGGTGAAAATTTGGTCAGTACGCACCCAATCGACGTTACCGCGCGCCGATGGGCCGCCCGGTCGAATCCCGGGCTTTGTGATGACCATGTGATGTGGAGTTGGTCTCGTTCGGGTCTTTATTCCCCGGAATGCGGCAATGTCCTGCGGCGCGGCTGCCGGAACGTGATCCACATGTGTCCTGAATAAGGTGACACACTTATCGGGATTTTATGGGGCCGGGAGCAATTACTTTGCACAAAGATGGATCGGAATTCCCCCTTCCGTTAGCCGGATCCCGTTACGGCGGGCCCGACCCGTTCAGCCACCAGGCCCCGTAGACCGCCGAGGCCAGGGCCAGCGCCCCCACCACCGCGGCCGCCCGCCCGGTCCGACGGCGGGCCAGGGCCACCGCGACCGGCAGCAGCAGCGGAAAGGCCGGCAGCAGCAGGCGGGGCTTGGACCCGAAGTACCCCGAGGCGCACAGGGCCAGGGCCACCACGATCCCGCCGTAGACCAGCAGCGCCACGGGCTGCCGCCGGCGCACGCACGCCGCGCACAGCCACAGCACCAGCGCGACCCCCGCGAGCAGCCCCAGGCCCGCCGCCGCCCCGGCGGGCGTGCCCGAGCCCAGTCGGCCCCCGATGAAACGCGCGAAGGCCCAGCCGCCGTCGAAGCCGTTGCCCCAGCCGGCCTGCACGTCCAGGTAGCCGAAGAGCCCGCGCCCGGTGTGCGCGCCGACCCACAGGACGTAGGCCGCCGCCCCCAGCGGGGCCAGCGCCGCGCCGAGCGCCATCCGCCAGGTGCCCCCGCCGCGCCGCCGGGCCACCGCGGCCGCCACCCAGACCGCCGCGACCACCGCCGCCCCGACCGGCCGGGTCAGCCCCGCCAGCGCGGCCAGCGTGCCCGCCCACAGCCAGTTCCCGCGCAGCGCCCCGTACAGGGCCCAGGCGGCCAGCGCCGTGAAGAGGGCCTCGCTGTAGGCCATGGACTGCACGATCCCGACCGGCAGCGCGGCCCAGAGCGCCACCGCCAGCACCCCGGCCCGGCGCCCGTACAGCAGGTCGGCGACCGCGAAGATCCCCCAGGCCGCGGCCAGGGACGCCGTCCACGCCACCACCAGCCCCGCATCGCCGTGGGCCAGGCCGGTCGGCGCCGACACCGCCCGCTCCAGCCACGGCAGCAGCGGGAAGAAGGCGAGGTTCGAATGGACGTCGCCGTTGGCCAGCACCACCTCGTACCCGTAGCCCTCGCCCGCGACCCGCGCGTACCAGAGGGAGTCCCAGCGGGCGGAGAGCAGCGTGTGCGCGCTGCTGCCCGCGGCCAGCCCCCACAGCCAGAGCGCGAGCAGACCCAGTGCCCGCACCGCGGCGAAGGCGGCCAACGCGGGCGCGACCCGGCGCGGGGTCGGGCTCGGCGCGGGGTCCGGGGTGGGCTCGGGCGGCCGGATCGCGGGGTGCGGCGGCGCGGGCGGGGCGGGTGGGACGTGATCGTTCACGGGATCGATTATCGGGGCCGACGCGGGGCGCCACGGCCCGTGACCTGGCGTGTACGCCGGTGGAAGAGGGGGAAGGGGGCAGCTGCGCCGTGACGTACCGCACCGCGCGGACGGGACCGGGATGAGAGCTTGGCCACGTCGGCGGCGGCTCGAACTCGCGTACGCTGTCCGTTCACTCGCGCGTCGATGCCGGACCCCGTGGGCCGCTGCCGTCCGCGGCCGTCGGACGCTGGTCCGCCGCGGCGAGGGCTCATCTGGGAGGTGGATGCATGTCGGGGACGAACACCCTCCGGCAGCGGATCGGCGCGCTCGCGGGAGGCGCCAACCGCTGGGCCGTACTGGCCGTCCTCTGCGTCAGTCTGCTCCTCGTCGCGCTCGACGCGACGATCCTGCACGTCGCCGTCCCCTCGGTCACCGAGGACCTGCGCCCCGGCTCGATCGAGCTGCTGTGGATCGTCGACGCCTACCCCCTGGTCTGCGCCTCGCTGCTGATCCTCTTCGGCACGCTCGGGGACCGGGTCGGCCGCCGCCGGATCCTGCTGCTCGGCTACGGGCTCTTCGGCGCGGCCTCGGCGATCGCCGCCCTCGCCGAGAGCGCCCAGGTGCTCATCGCCGCGCGCGCCCTGCTCGGCATCGGCGGCGCGATGATCATGCCCGCCACCCTGTCGATCCTGCGCACGGTCTTCCCCGACCGCCGCGAGCGGGCCCTCGCGATAGGGATCTGGACCGCGGTCGCCGCCGTCGGCGCGGCGAGCGGTCCCGTCATCGGGGGCTTCCTCGTCCAGCACTTCTGGTGGGGCTCCGTCTTCCTGATCAACATCCCGCTGATGGCGCTGATCCTGCCGCTGGGGCGGTGGCTGCTGCCCGAGTCCAAGGGGGCCGACGACGGGCCCTGGGACGTGCTCGGTGCGCTGATGGCCGCCGGGGGCGTGCTCGGCACGGTGCTCGGGGTCAAGCGCGCGGGCGCCGACCGGACCTTCCTGGAGGTCGGGGCGGTGGTACCGGTGCTGATCGGAGCCACCCTGCTGGTGCTGTTCGTGCGGCGGCAGAAGCGGCGCGAGCACCCGCTGATCGACATCGGGATGTTCTCCCGGGTGGCCTTCTCCACCTCCGTGGGCTGCATCGTGCTCGCCATGCTGGCGCTGGTCGGCCTGGAGCTGATCGCCGTCCAGTACCTCCAGCTGGTGCTGCACCTGAGCCCGCTGGAGACGGGGCTGCGGCTGCTGCCGCTCACCTTCGCGGCGATGGCGGCGGGCGCCACCGGCTCGTACACCCTCCAGCGGGTCGGCCCGCGCGCGATGGTCTCGCTGGGCTTCACGCTCACCGCGTGCGCCGTGCTGCTGCTGACGCTGATGGGGCTGGACGACCGGCCCTGGCTGCTCACCTTCGGCTTCGTGCTGCTCGGCTTCGGGCTGCAGACCACGCTCTTCGCGGCCTACGAGTCCATGCTGAGCGAGGCCCCGGCCAGCAAGGCGGGGGGCGCGGCGGCGATCGGCGAGACCTCCTACCAGCTGGGTGCGGGGATGGGCATCGCGCTGCTCGGCAGCGTCATGAACGCGGCCTACATCCCGGGGCTGCGGGAGGTTCCCGGGGTCTCGGCGGCCGACTCCGGGCGGGCCTCGAACTCGCTCGGCGAGGCGTACCAGATCGCGCGGAGCCTTGGTGGGTCGGCGGGGGAGTCGCTCTACTCCGCGGCCCGGCACTCCTTCGTGCACGGGTTGCACGTGACGCTGCTGGTGAGTGCGGTGCTGTTGTTCGCGGGGGCGGCGATGGCGTTGAAGCTGCCGCGGGGGCTGGAGGCCGAGCCGGGTGCCGAGCCGGGTGCCGAGCCGGGTGCCCCGGCCGAGGCGGTCCGCATCCCCGGTCAGTCGGGGCCCTGCCCCGACCCGGTCGCGGAGCCCTCCGCCCCGCGCTCCTCCTGACCCCGGATCCCCGCGCCCACCCCGGGGCTCCGCCCCGGACCCCGCGCCTCAAACGCCGGCGGGGCTGATCTCGGCCCGCCCGCCCGACCCGCCCTGCCTGTTCGGTGATTGAGGGCGGGGTCACTCGGGTGGGGGTGGACCTCGGGGGTGAACGGTGGCTAACTTGCAGCGCTAGGTTTTGTTTCCAGGTCCGCCGGGAGGCCCTCGTGTCCGCGTCGAAAACGCCGTTCGTCCCCACCGATCCCCTGGGGCTCGACGAGCTGCTGAGTCCCGAGGACCTCGCGGTGCGGGACACCGTCAGGGCCTGGGCCGCCGACCGCGTGCTGCCGTACGTCGCCGATTGGTACGAGAAGGGCGAGCTGCCCGGGATCCGGGAGCTGGCCCGCGAGCTGGGTGGGATCGGCGCGCTCGGCATGTCCTTGACCGGGTACGGCTGCGCGGGCGCCAGCGCCGTCCAGTACGGGCTGGCCTGCCTGGAGCTGGAGGCCGCCGACTCGGGGATCCGCTCCCTCGTCTCCGTACAGGGCTCGCTCGCCATGTACGCGATCTGGAAGTACGGCTCCGAGGAGCAGAAGCAGCGCTGGCTGCCCGGCATGGCCGCCGGTGAGCTGATCGGCTGCTTCGGGCTGACCGAGCCGGACGTGGGTTCGGACCCCGCCGCGATGCGCACCCACGCCAAGCGCGACGGCGGCGACTGGGTGCTGAACGGGCGCAAGATGTGGATCACCAACGGCTCGGTCGCGGCCGTCGCCGTGGTCTGGGCGCAGACCGACGAGGGGATCCGCGGCTTCGCCGTGCCCACCGACACCCCGGGGTTCTCGGCGCCCGAGATCAAGCACAAGTGGTCGCTGCGCGCCTCGGTGACCAGCGAGCTGGTCATGGACGACGTACGACTGCCCGCGGACGCGGTGCTGCCGGAGGTCACCGGGCTGAAGGGCCCGCTCGGCTGCCTCAGCCACGCGCGGTACGGGATCGTCTGGGGCTCCATGGGCGCGGCGCGCGCCAGCTTCGAATCGGCCCTCGGCTACGCGAAGACGCGCGAGCAGTTCGGGAAGCCGATCGGCGGCTTCCAGCTCACCCAGGCCAAGCTCGCGGACATGGCCCTGGAGCTGCACAAGGGCATCCTGCTCGCCCACCACCTGGGGCGCCGCATGGACGCGGGCACCCTGCGGCCGGAGCAGATCAGCTTCGGCAAGCTCAACAACGTCCGCGAGGCGATCGAGATCTGCCGCACCGCGCGGACCGTCCTCGGCGCGAACGGGATCTCCCTGGAGTACCCCGTCATGCGGCACGCCACCAACCTCGAATCGGTGCTCACCTACGAGGGCACCGTCGAGATGCACCAGCTGGTCCTGGGCAAGGCACTCACCGGCCTCGACGCCTTCCGGTGAGCGCCCTGCTCAGCTCTGGTTGAAGAAGTCGCGCGTGCGCCCGCCGGGCTCGCCGCTGACGATCTGGGTGTCGGCCGGGGTCAGCAGGAAGACCCTGGTCGCCACCCGCTCGATCGAGCCGCGCAGGCCGAAGGTCAGACCGGCCGCGAAGTCGACCACGCGCTTGGCGTCGCCCGGGTCCATCGAGGACAGGTTCACGATCACGGGCACGCCCTCGCGGAACAGCTCGCCGATGCCCCGCGCGTCGCGGAAGCCGTCGGGGGTCACCGTGGCGATCCGCCGGCCCTGCTCGACTGCCGACTCGGACGCCACCTGGACCCGCGGGTCGGTGACCCACTGCTCGCGCTCCACACCGCCCGTGTGGTTGCTCTGCGCCGCGGCCTCCGCGTACTCGTCGTCGTAGTACCGCTCGTCACCGCTGTCCTCGACGAGACCCAGCCAGGCACTCGCCTTGCGTACCGAACCCATGGACGCCTCCTTTCACCGGGGGTCTGTATGTCATCTTCTCCGCGTCCCTATGGTCGACCATGATGCTGACAACGCGCCAAGTGGATAGTCGCCGCGCAGGGGTTTCGTGACGGTACTGGTGCAGAACATCCGGTGCGGGCCAAGGTTCCAGGCGTCTACCCGCTGCTGACTGAGTGAAAATACGATCGCTGCATCCGTTCGGGTGACCGCAGGGGACGTACGGGTGAAGGACCGGGCTCGGTACGATGCCCCGCACGCACGCGCTTGACACACGGGGGAACCACTTGTTCGGCATCGTCAGACCCTGCACGCACCGGCTCGGCGACCGGTTCAAGACGGAATGGATGGCCCATCTCTGCGGACTGTGCCTGGCACTTCGCGGGGACCACGGTCAGTTCGCACGGGTCGTGACCAACTACGACGGTCTGCTCGTCTCCGTTCTGACGGAGGCTCAGTCCGGTCCGGCCGCGGGCTCCCGGCGCACGGCGGGACCGTGCCCGCTGCGCGGGATGCGCACCGCGCCGGTGGCCAACGGCGAGGGCGCGCGGCTCGCCGCCGCCGTCTCCCTGGTGCTCGCCTCGGCGAAGGTGCGGGACCACGTGGCCGACCGGGACGGCCTGTTGGCGCGTGCTCCGCTGGCCGCCGCCGCGCGCACGGTGGCCCGGCGCTGGGACCGCGCCGGCGAGCGCACCGGGGCCTCGCTCGGCTTCGACACCGCGGTGCTCGTGGACGCGGTGGACCGGCAGGGCGACATCGAGGCGCTGGCCGGTCTCGGCACGCCGGTGCTGCGGGTGACCGAGCCGACCGAGACCGCCACGGCCGCCGCCTTCGCCCATACCGCGACCCTGGCCGGACGGCCAGGCAACGCCCCCGCGCTCGCGGAGGCGGGCCGCTACTTCGGTCGGCTCGCGCACCTGCTGGACGCGGTGGAGGACCAGGCCGCGGACGCCGCGGCCGGGGCCTGGAACCCGCTGACGGCCACCGGGACCCCGCTGGTCGAGGCCCGGCGGCTGTGCGACGACGCGCTGAGCGGGATCCGGCTGTCCCTGCGGGAGGTCGAGTTCGTGGACGCGGGGCTCGCGCACCGGCTGCTGGTGCACGAGCTGCGGAGCTCGGTGGACCGCGCCTTCGGCACGAGCTCCTGCGGGCACGCGGGCACGGCCGCCGCCGGCCATGCGCACGGCGGCCAGGGTCAGGGCCAGGGCCAGGGTCAAGGCTTCGGCGCGGCGCCGCCCGGCTGGGACGCGGGGAGCGGGGGCCCGTACGGCGGCCCCCAGGGCGGGAACCCGTACGGCGGCAACCCCTACGGTCCGGCCGCTCCCGGTGGTCCCGCGGCGCCCCCGCCGATGGGCCCCGGAGGCGGCGGGGGCGGCTGGAGTGGCGGTCCGGGCGGCTTCGGCGGCCTGCCGCCGCAGAAGCCGCGACGCGGCCTGCTGGGGGGCTGCGCGGTGGCCATCGGGCTCTTCTGCACCTGCCAGCTCTGCTGCACCGACTACGAGGGCCCCTGGTCCCGCAAGAAGCGGGACGCCTGGTGCGACAACTGCGACTGCGACTGCTGCAACTGCGACTGCGGATGTTGCAGCGACGGCTGTAGCTGCTGCGACGGATGCGACTGCTGTGACTGCGGGTGCGACTGCTGAGCGGCCGTCAGGGCGGGTCCGTACGGCGTACCTTGTCACGCCGCTGACACCAACCGGCGGTCGCGGTGTGGAAATGTGACCGCATGGTCTCCGACGCAACGGACACGGCCGACGCCGTCGCCGCCTGGGAGCGCTGGCACGCGCACCGGGTGGACGCGGTGTCCGGCCCCTACGGCCCCCTGGCCCTCACCGGCACGCACTGGCTCGCCGACTACCCGGAGGGTCGAATTCCGGACGTTCCGGGGCGGTGGCGCGAGACGGACTCCGGGGTCCTCCTCGCCGCCGGCCCCGGGGACGGGCTGACCCTCGACGGCGAAGCCTTCGCGGGCGAGGCGGTGCTCGGCGCCGACGACGGCCCGCCGTCGGCCTCCCGGGCCGCCGCGGGCGCGGTCCGGCTGGTGGTGATCCGGCGCGAGGGGGCGTGGGCGGTCCGCGGCTACGACCCGGACGCCCCGGCCCGCGGCGCCTTCAAGACGATCGAGGCCACCCCCTACGACCCGGCCTACGTGCTCCCCGGGCGCTTCCGGGCGTACGACGAGGACCGGACGGTACAGGTCGAGAACGCCGACGGGCGCGCCCGCGGGCTCGGCCTCGGCGGCGAGCTGACCTTCGACTTCCGGGGCGCCCCGCACACCCTCCAGGTCGCCGTGGACGAGGACGACGGCAGCCTGTGGGCCGTCTTCGGCGACGCCACCGGCGGGCGGAGCAGCTACCGCTTCCGGTTCCTGCGCCCCGGAGTCCCGGCGGCCGATGGATCCGTCACGGTCGACCTGAACCGGGCGCTGCTGCCCCCCTGCGCCTTCGCGGACCACTTCATCTGCCCGTTCCCGCCGCCCGGGAACACCCTGTCCTTCGAGGTCGCCGCGGGTGAACGGCGGCTGGAATCAGCCCTTGCTACCGGTATCTGACGCCACCACACTCCCGGTCAGTGCTTGTCAGGTGCACGGCCAGGCCCCCCAGTCCGCCGCGCCCCGATTCCCTCCGGGAGGACGAGAAATGAGCTTCAAGCACATCCCCCACACCCCCCACACCCCCATCCCCGCAGCGACCCGCGGGCGCGCCCGCACCCGCACCCGGCTCGCGGTGCTCGCCGCGGGCCTCGCCGCCGTCGCCGCCTTCACCGTCCCCGCCACGGCCAGCGCCAGCTCCGAGGCGGACGCGGGCGGCCTGAGCGCCGACCGGCTCGCCGCCGTCGGCGCCGCCGTCCAGCGCGCCGACGTCGCGGGCACCGCCTGGTACACCGACCCGGCCACCGGCACCCTCGTGGTGAGCGCCGACTCCACCGTCTCCGCCGCCGACCTCGCCAGAATCAGGCGCGAGGCCGGGACGGACGCCGGGGCCCTGCGCGTGGAGCGCACCGCGGGCACCTTCCGCAAGCTGCTCTCGGGCGGCGACGCCATCTACGCGTCGAGCTGGCGCTGCTCGCTGGGCTTCAACGTCCGCAGCGGGAGCACCTACTACGCGCTCACCGCCGGGCACTGCACCGACGGCGCCGGCACCTGGTGGACCAGCACCTCGCACACCACCACCGTCGGCAGCACGGTCGGCTCCAGCTTCCCGGGCAACGACTACGGGCTCATCAAGTACGCGAGCAACTCGCCCGTGCCGCCCGGCACGGTCGGCAGCCAGGACATCACCAGCGCGGCCAACGCCACCGTGGGCATG
Source organism: Streptomyces sp. NPDC059917 (assembly GCF_042730635.1). NCBI lineage: Bacteria > Bacillati > Actinomycetota > Actinomycetes > Kitasatosporales > Streptomycetaceae > Streptomyces > Streptomyces sp. NPDC059917. Next base: position 28,688 of record NZ_JBHWLC010000035.1, on the reverse strand, counting down.
TCCGTGACCCGGCGCGGCTCCACCACCGGCATCCACAGCGGCACGGTCCAGGCCCTCAACGCCACCGTCAACTACGGCGGCGGCGACGTCGTCTCCGGCCTGATCCGCACCAACGTCTGCGCCGAACCGGGCGACAGCGGCGGCCCGCTCTACTCCGGCTCCCGGGCCATCGGCCTGACCTCCGGCGGCAGCGGCAACTGCTCCAGCGGCGGCACCACGTTCTTCCAGCCGGTGACCGAGGCCCTCTCCGCCTACGGGGTCAGCGTCTACTGATCGGCGCTCGTCCCGCGCGCCCCCGTGCGCACCCTGGACGTCCCCCCGCCTTCTGGGAGGATGTCGTGGACGTCCAGGGTTCGGCCGTCCACGGGGGAGGCTCGGGTATGAAACGCATCGGGGTGACCGGCCACCGGTCCCTTCCCGACGAGGTGATCGCCCACGTCGAGGACGGGCTGCGGGCCGTGCTCGACGGCCACGACGGCCCGCTGGAGGCGCTGTCCAGCCTCGCGGAGGGGGCGGACCAGCTATTCGCCGACATCGCGCTGCAGTGCGGGGCCGACCTCACGGTGGTGATCCCCAGCGCCGACTACGAGGCCACCTTCGGCGGCGGCGAGCCGCTCGCCGGCTTCCACCGGCTGCGGGAACTGGCCTCGCAGGAGGTCCGGCTCGACTTCGCCCGCTCCACGGACGAGGCCTACTACGCGGCGGGCACCTTCATCGCCGACAGCTGCGACCGGCTCGTCGCCGTCTGGGACGGCCTCCCGGCCCGCGGGCACGGCGGCACGGGCGAGATCGTCGCCTACGCCCGGGCGCTCGGCAAGCCCGTCACCGTGCTGTGGCGGACGGGCGTCGTACGGGACTGAGCGCTCCCGCACCGCACGACGCCGCGCCCCCGGGGCGGTGGGCCCGCCTCAACTGCTGTGCCGGGCCAGCCAGTCCGTGTGCTGCGGGGAGACGTAGCGCTCGGTCTCGTAGACCGCGGACGGCCACTGCGTCTCCGTGATCGTCGTCTGCATCACCACCATCATCGCGGACAGGTCCTGCTCGATCAGGGTGTGCGCCTCGATCAGCGGATGGTGGCGGCGCACCTCGTTCCAGGCGATCCCGGCCGCCGCGGCGGCGCTCAGCAGCGCCGTCACCTGCGTCCCCGGCCCCGATCCGAAGGCCCCGAGCAGCGCGAACAGCAGCGCCACGCAGGTCAGCAGCACGATCGACCACGACCACACCGCCGTGGCCCGCCGCGACACCTCCGTCTTGCGCTGGTACCACTTGCGCTGCTCGATCAGCCGGTCCCGCACGTACGTCTCGCGCCGCACCTGGTAGTCGAGGCCCCGCAGCCGGTGCATCGCCCCGGTGATCTCCCCGCCCTCGGGCAGCACCCCGGCGGCGCGCGGATCCTCCCAGCCCATCTTGCGCAACTCGTCCAGACCCGCCTCCAGCCGGGTCCCGTACACCTGCGCCACGCCCGACACGTCGCTGCCGAACGGCGCCCCGTGGACGGCGTACCGCCAGGCCAGCGACTTGATGAACTCCGCCGCGCTGCGGTTGAGCTGCCACTGCGGGCGGGCCCGGCGCCGGGTGGCGCGCATCCCGACGGCGAGCACCCCCGCGTACGCCAGGGCGCTCAGCATCCCGAACAGGTGCAGCGACCCGATCCGGGCGGTCGAGGACGGCAGCGCCCCGGCCGCCGCGGCCGTCACGAGCAGCAGCAGCTGCGCGCGGGTGGCCTGGGTGGACTCCCGCTGCCGGGAGATCGCCGCCTGGTCGGTGTGGTGGAAGAGGGCCGGCAGGTCTTCGTTTCGAAAGGTCATGCTGTCGGTCACAGCGAACCCCCCAGTCTGCTGTCCAGTGGTGCGCGGCGCGGCCGCCGGGACCTGCCCGGTCCCCGGCGGCCGCCCCGCCCGCGGGCGGTCACACCGCCAGCGGCTCCAGGTCGCGGTGGACCCGGCGCTCGTCGCGTGCGTAGCGGGTCAGGCCGTGTTCCTCGCCCAGGAGCCTCGTCAGCTCGTTCACCGCTTCCGTGCGGACCCGTGCGGCCTCCTCCTTGCGGCCCATCGAGTCCAGGCTGACCGCCATGTTGGAGGCGCTCGCCAGGGTTTCGGGGTGGTGTGCGCCGAGCGCCTCGCGCAGCCGCATCACCGACATCCGCTCCAACTCCAGCGCGCCCTCCGGATCGCCGAGGTCGGCCAGCGTGTTCGCGAGGTTCAGGTGGGCGAAGATGGTGTGCGGGTGGTTGTCTCCGAGCACGTCGCGCATGTGCCGGATCACGTGCCGCAGCATGGGCTCCGCCGTCTCCGCCGCACCCGAACCCCAGTGGAAGACCGCGAGGTTGTTGAGCGCGGCCAGCGTGTACGGGTGCCGTTCGCCCGGCACCTTCATGTACTCGTCGACGACCTCCTGCGCCAGGTCCCGCGCCCCCGCCGAGTCCCCGACGGCGAACATGTCGGCGGCCAGGTTGAGTTCGCAGGCCAGCAGATCCGGATTGACCGAGGTGTACTTGGCCCGGTAGCGGTTGCGGGTGGCGGTGGTCAGCCGCCGCGCGTCCTCCAGCTCACCGGCCCGGCGCAGCGATACGGCCAGCGACTTCGCGGCCGCGAGGGTGCCCGGGAAGGCGCGCCCCAACTGCCGCTTGTAGATCTCGTAGGTCCGGCTCAGCAGCTGCACCGAGTCGTCGTAGCGGCCCACCTCCCGCAGGTCGCGGGCCAGGCTCTGGGCCGAGGAGAGGGTGTACGGGTGGTCCGGGCCGAGCACCTCGGTGCGCCGGTCGAAGACCTCCTGGTCGATCTCGCGGGCCCGGGCGTACTGCCCGACCATGCGCAGGTTCAGCGCCAGGTTGTTCGCGGCCGCCAGGGTCCGGGGGTGCGACTCGTGGAAGATCTGGCTGAAGCCCTCGTGCGCGGCCGTCGCCAGCTCCATCGCCTCGCCGTAGCGGCCGAGGGTGCCCAGGTCCATCGCCAGGCCGCTGGTGGTCATGTAGGTGTGCGGGTGCGAGGGACCGAGCGCGGTGCGCTGGCGCTCCAGGGTGACCTCGTCCAGCTCCTTGGCCTCCACGAACCGCCCCTGCGAGCGCAGGATGTTGGACAGGTGGAAGCGCAGGTACAGGTACTGCAGGTCGTCGCCGCCCAGGGTCTCCTTCCAGGTCTCGCGCAACTCCTCGCCCAGCTGGTAGGCCGCCTTGAAGTCACCGCGCTTCCACAGGTAGCGGACCCGGTCGATCAGCAGCCGCCGGGTCTCCGGCTCCTTGCAGAAGCGGGCCTCGGACGGGGTCAGGTGCGGCCAGATGGTGTTGAACCGCGGCCACGTCTCCGGGTTGTCTATCGGCTCGTCGTCGTCGGGTCGGGCGCCCGCCAGGATCCGGTGCACCGCGTGCCGGGCCTCGCGCTGCTCCTCCTCGGTCAACTGGGCCCGGATCACGGCCTGGACCAGGCGGTGCACCTGGATGCTGTTGCTGACCTGGTCGACCTTGGCCATCGCGAAGCGGCCGATCTCGCGGATCACCCGGCCCAGCACCAGCTTCTCCTGGAGCGAGGAGTCGTAGGGCTTGAGGGCGTCGATCATCTCCTTGCTGTAGAGGAGGTTCGCCGAGATCGGCTCGGGCGCGAAGAAGGCGCAGAGCTGGAGCAGCCGCACGGCGGCGGGGGAGCGGCTCTGCAGCCGTTCTATGGAGACGTTCCAGGTGGCCGCGACCGGCTCCGGGTAGCCGGGCGGCTGGTTGAGCGCCAGCACCCGGGCCGCCTGCTGGGCGAGCTGCTCCAGGTACGCCGAGACGGGGGTGGCGGTCTCCGCGATCCACGCACCGGCCTGCTCGACGGCGAGCGGCAGGTCGCCGACCGCGATCGCGACCTGCTCGGCGTCGTCCTTGGTGAGCCCCGGGGCCCGCCGCTGGAGGTGCTCGATGGACTCCTCGCGCAGGAAGACGTCCACCGGCAGCGCGTCCCCGTACTGCGACCAGCTCTGGTTGCGGGAGGTCACCAGCACGTGCCCGGGGCCGCCCGGCGGGAAGAACCGCTTGAGGGTCTCCGGATCGTCCGCGTTGTCGAAGACGAGCAGCCAGCGCGCGGAGGGCACCCCGCGCCGCAGCAGGTCGATCGCCTCCTGGGAGGCGGCCGACATGTCCTCGCCCGTCTGCGCGCCGAGCCGGACGGCCAGCTCGGCGAGGGCCGCGACCACGTCGTCCGTCTGCTCGGAGGAGATCCACCACACCAGGTCGTAGTCCGCCATGAACCGGTGGACGTACTCCAGCGCGACCTGGGTCTTGCCGACCCCGCCGAGCCCGTACAGGGTCTGCGGCTGCGGCAGCACCACGGCCACGCCGCCGCCGAGCTGGTCGCGCATCCGCTCCAGCACGATGGAGCGGCCGGTGAAGCCCGGGTTGCGCGGCGGCGCGTTCCAGATCTTGGGGACGGTCCCCGGGAAGCGGGGGCCGGGCGCCGTGGCGCTGGTCATCCCGTCGTGGAGGGCGGTGGGCCGCTCCACCGCGCGCAGCAGGGCGGTGGTGGCGTGCACCTCGTCGAGGCGGAAGAGGTCCACCGGATTGCGGTCGATGTACGGGGTGCTCAGGCGTACGTCGCCCACGCGCAGCGGCACCAGCTGGCGCCGCCCGCCGGTCGGGTCCTCGGCGGCCGCCCGCTCCCAGACGTCCACGGCCCGGGCGGACTTGAGGTAGGCGCTGGAGAGCAGCACCACGGTCCGTGCGGCGGTGTCGACGCTGATCCCGGCGCCCAGGGTGTCGCCGGGCGCGGCCGCGGGCGGGCGTTCGGCGGAGACGTCCTTGGGCACCACCCGGAAACCGGCCCGGGTGAGGACCGACTCGATCCAGTCGGCCCACATCCGGTTCTCGGCGACGTAGGACAGGAACAGGTCGGCGGGCAGGGCGGGGCGGCGCCGGGTGAAGGCGTCGCGGATGCGCAGCCGGACCTCCTCGCCGATGGCGGGCATGGAGGTGATCTCGCCCTCGGTGACCACGGTGGTGAGCCGTTCGAAGGCGGAGAGCAGGGAGTTGGTGAGCCCGGCCTCGTCGCCGAAGGTGGCCAGGGTCTCCTCGTAGGCGTAGTACGGGCGGTAGGGGATCTCCACCGCGCCCCAGTAGGCGGTGAGTTCGTCGCCGCCCAGACCGCTGGGGAAGCGGTCGAACTTGATCCGGGCCAGCGCGCGGCCCGCGTCGGCCTTCTCCTTCTCGCCCTCGTCGATGCGCATCGGGACCGGGTAGATCTTGATGCCCCGGTCGTTGAACCGCTCGTCTATCTGCCGGGCGACGGAGGCGGCGCCGTCGATGGACTGGTCGGAGAGGGTGAAGCAGTCGACCAGGACGTCGGGCAGGTGGACCGTGCAGATGTCGGCTATGTCGCTCAGCCCGGTGCGGCTGTCGATCAGGACGTAGTCGTAGTTGAACTTCATGTCGTCGCGCAGCGCGTCGAAGAAGTGGCCGCCGCCGAGCCGGTCGTAGAAGTTGTCCCAGTCGAAGGTGGAGACCGTGGCCGAGTACTCGCGGTTCTGCCGGCCCGCGGAGACGAAGTCCAGGGTGCCGCCGTCGGGGAACTCCCAGCCGAGGGTCTCGGGGGTGAGGGAGACGGCGTGCGGCTGGATCCGCGCGTAGTCCTTGTGCCAGTCGTCGGAGCGCTGCGCCGGGCTGGTCGCGGCCCAGGCGTACTCGCTGATCAGGTCGATGATCCCGGTGGTCGCGCCCAGGGTGGAGGGGTCCAGGAACGGGTGGAAGAAGCGGTGCAGGCCGGGCGCCTCCAGGTCCCAGTCCACGGCGAGGACCCGCTTGCCGTTGGCCGCGAGGATCCAGGCGGTGTTGGCCAGCGCCATGGTGCGGCCGGTACCGCCCTTGTACGAGTAGAAGGTGACGATCCGTCCGTCACGACTGGCTGTCATCCGCGTCCCCCGCTTGGTTGGTCGGTCCGTCGGCGTCCGGGTGCGGCCCGGTGGTCCGGGCGTCGTGCTGTTCGGTGTCGGGCGGGAAGGGCGCGGGCGGCGGCGCCGGTGGCCCGTTCATGCCCATCGGGCCGAGCAGCCGCGGCCGTTCGGTGTGCGCCCCGCCCGCGGGCGGATAGACCTGGGCGTGTCTGAGGAACTGCTGGGCGGCCGCCTCGACCACCTGCGGCAGGATCTGGCCGAGGGTCTCCATGTTGGCCACGCCGTTCGCGGCGGCCCGGCAGGCGATCCGGCCCTGACCCATCTTCACGGGCATGGTGTCTTCCAGCTGATCGGTCAACTCCGCTTCCCTGGCCCGGCTCTGGTGGTCGTACCGGTTCCACGGCACGACCACGCTCACCCAGGGCCGGGGGTCCTGGTCGAAGGCGGCCAGGCGCTGGCGGCGCAGGTCGTCGGCGACGGCCCAGCGGTCGACGATCAGGATCTCGGGGCGGGTCGGCGGCTGCTTGGTGTCGAAGTGGCCGGCCTCGTCGTCGAAAGAGGCCATCGTGGTCTGGTAGTTGAGCGAGCGCACCAGGTCCTCGGCGACGTAGGCCACCGGCCGCTGGGCGACGGGGTGGTACGGGTTCCAGTCCAGCGCGGTGTCCCCGTAGTACTCGGGGCTGCGGCCCTCCGGGAGGTCGTGCCGGGTGGCGGCGGCGACGGTGACGTGCAGGCTGCGGGCCGCGTTGCCGGGGCCGCCCGCGGCCCCCGGAACGCCGAACGCGCTGGGCACCACCCGGTAGTCCATGGGGCGGCTGACGTCGAGGCGCACGGATTCGGCGACGCTCACGATGCGCTTGGCCAGCTCGTAGACGGCCCGCTCGTACTGTTCGGCGTACCCGCGCAGTTTGATCAGTCCGTAGAGCCCGTCGGTGACGTAGCGCTCGCCGAAGGTGTTGTGGTTGAACTGGAGCCGCTCGGCCGGGCCGGGCAGCTGCGCGGGCGGCACGGGGACCCACAGCGCGGGCACGATCGCCTCGGCCGGTTCGCCGCTGACCGCGGTCCGCTGGATGGTGCGGTGTGCGAAGGCGAACCATTCCTTTCCGCACATCTCGCTGGCGAAGTAGCGCGGTGAGAAGAGCGGGACGAAGACCCGACAGGTGGCCAGTGCCGTGCCGAGCCGTTCCGACCAGCCCTCGCCGCTGCGTATCTCCCGGTCCATGAATCCGGCGTCGGATCCGGCGGGCAGGTCAGTGAGCGCCATGACGTGGCTGGAGAGGTCACGGAAAAGCCGCTCCACCCACATGTCGGGGTCGGGCCCCCCGGCCCCGAACCTCGGCGTATGCGCATAACTGAGAAAAAAGTACGGCTGCACTGATGCGGGCACACGACCCCCGTCCCGAAGATGTGGAGCGAAGAAACATCATTCCGGAGCTGCTCCGCCACATCGCCTCATGGTTCAGTCAATCAGCGTCTGTTTTCGGTCATCCAGGTAACGGCGTGATCGACGGCATCAGGAATCCCGAAGATCTTGACCGAGGCCCCTCCCAGCTGCCCCTCGCGCACCTTGGACGAGGGGAAATCCCGGCCGATCTCCGCGAAATCACTGTCGTCGAGCGCGACGTCCTCGTATGCCGTCCACTCCTCCCCCTGCCGCCGCCCCGGAAGGTTCACCTTCACCACACACGCGTACATGCGCAAGGGGGGCTTCGGAATTCGATACTCCGCGAGATGGAATGCGCTGCAAACGGAAAATCCCACATTGATCATGAGTACCTGCCCCCCCTCCCGGCACAGCGTTCCCAGCGGCGAATCCTCCCCCAAATGGCAGGCCAGCCGATGACCGGCGGCGAACCGCCGCGCACCGTGCCCCAGCACCGCGAAAGAGGTCTGCGGATGGCCGCTGCGCGCCGCCCCCCGCGCGGTGCGCACCGCCTCCGCGAAGACGCCCATGTCCTCGCTCGGGGTGCGCACCGGATCGAAGCCGGGCATCCGGGCCCGGAAGGCCCGCAGCTCGGCCCCGTCCATGCCCGCGGTCCGGGCCAGGTGGGAGGTGGAGGTGCGCGAGTTGGAGGTGGTGAAGGCGGGCACCACCAGGGTGCCCCGGGGGCCGAGCACCTCCACCAGGGCCGCCAGCAGCCGCTCGGCGCGCAGACCGGTGCCGCCCAGAGAGGCGTGCACCAGGAGCCGGCCCCCCGGCCGCACCCCGAGCAGCCGCAGCCGCGCGGCGAGCGCGGCCGTGCTGGGCGGTGCGAGGAGCGGGGTCGGCCCGCCGCTCACGCGTCGACCGCCTTGGCTTCCCAGCGCATCTCCTCGACCAGCCGCTTGCCGGTACTGGTCAGCTCGGCCGCGCCCGCGAGCCGGTCCAACGCCCGGTGGATCCGGTCCGTGCCCGCCGGGTGGTACGGCTCGGTGGCCCGCCGGTACGCCTCCACCGCGACCCGCTCGTGCACGTCCGCCAGCAGCCGGGACACCGGAACGGGCCGCTCCCGCCAGGGCGAGGGGTGCTCCCACGCCCCGTCCAGCGCGTACAGGTCGGCCACCTCGGTCAGCGCCCGCAGCCGGGCCCGGCGCTGCCCGGTGAGCAGGGCCAGGGCGGTCTCGCCGACCCCGGCCGCGTAGGGCAGGCCCAGGGCGCCGGGGCCGTGCCGGCCCGCCTCGCCCCAGCCGACCGCCCGCGGGCCCCCGGCCAACGGGGTCAGGGTGGTCAGCCCCGCCGCGGCCGCCCGCGCGAACTCCGGCACCGCCCGGTGCAGCAGCGCCCAGGCCGCACCCAGCCGCTCCCGCCACTCCTCGGCCTCCCCGGCGCCCAGGCGCAGCCGCGGGGGGCGGGCGAAGCAGGTGCGGTACGGGTCCAGGTCGTCCAGCGCCACGGCCGGGCCCCGCGGCCCCGGGGACCAGGACCGTACGGGCTGCCAGCGCGCGTCCCCGGCCGCCGGGCCGAAGCGGTGCCCGGAGCGGCCGTCGTGGGCCGCGTAGCCGTCCTCGGTGGCCCGCAGCGAGGCGCGGCCGTCCGTGCCGGGCTCCCCGAGCCGCAGCAGCCCCAGCGTCGGCAGGTACACCTCGCCGTCCCGGTAGCCCACCTCGGCGGGCAGGTCCAGGCCGCCCCGCAGCACGGCGGCGGCGGCCAGCGCGGCCAGCCGCAGCGCGGCCTCCGGCCCGTCCGGGCGCCCCTCCTGCGCCGCGTCCAGGGCCGCCAGCACCCAGGTCCGGGTGTAGGGGTGCGCCAGTACGAGGTCCAGCGCGTCCGCACCCGCCCCGCCCGCGCCCTCCACCGCCCCCAGCAGCTCCCAGGCGTGCGCCCAGGCGGCCCCGCCGCCCGCGCGGGGGGCGAACTCGGTCAGCTCGGCGTGCAGGCGGGCGAGAAGCACCCGCGTCAACTGGTGCTGGGAGGCTGCCAGTTCGGCGGGGTCGCTCAGCTCGACGGCGGTCGCCTCGGCGGCGGTGCGCCCCTCGACCCCGTCGATCAGTTCCCGCAGGTCGGCGCAGTAGACGGAGGGGTTGGCGAAGTCGGTTCCGGGGCGGTAGCGGTGGGTGTAGAGCCCGCCGCCGCACGAACGTACGACGGGGCAGCCGCGGCACGTGTCGCTGACGCCCTCCAGGCCGAGCTGCCGGGCGCGCACCCCGGGGTGGGCGGCGACCTGGTCGAAGGTGTGCGAGAAGACGTCGAAGCCGGTGGCGGCGGCGCCCTCGTAGGCGCTCTTGAGGGAGTCCACCTGCTCCAGGGCCCCGTCCGTCTCCACGACCACCAGGTCGGTCGGGGCCAGGCCCAGCGACTCGGTCAGGCTGGGGCCGCCGCGCAGGGTGCTGGCGAGCGACTCGAAGATGCGCACGGGCACGGGCCGCCCGAGCCGGTCCCAGTGGTCGAAGACGCGCAGCAGCCAGCGGGCGTACGCGTCGGGCGCGCCGTCGGGGCGGGGCGGGGGCGTCTCCCAGGTGGCGTGCGGGAGCAGGAAGTCCACGCGCGGGGGTGCGAGGTCGACGAGGGCGTCGAGCACGGCGACGGGGTCGTTGGCCACGTCCACCGTGCATAGCAGGCCCTGGTAGAGGTGCCGGTAGGGGGCCGAGCGGAGCAGTTCCACGGCGGCGAGGACGAGCGGGTGGCTGGTGCGGCCGTCCGCGAAGCGGCGGTGGCGGTCGTTGGCCGCGCGGTCGCCGTCCAGGGAAATGCCGACCCGGACGCCGAATTCGGCGAAGAGGTCGAGGTGGCGGGTGCCGAGCTGGAGGCCGTTGGTGTGGATGCGCAGGTCCAGCGCGGCGGTTCCGGCGAGGGCCCGGGTGAACTCCTCGCACACCAGGCGCAGTCGCTCGGGTCCGGCCAGCAGGGGTTCCCCTCCGTGGAGAATCACCGTGACGGAGGGGAGTGCATGATCACGGGCATGTTCGGCGAGCCGCGACGCGGTATGGGAAATGACCTCGGGGGAGATCACTTTCGGCCGGGCTCGCCAGCTCTGATCTGCGTGTTCATAGACATAGCAATGATCACACGCGAGATCGCATCTGCTGTGAACCTTGAGGACGATCTCGCGAAAAGCGATCAGGCCGGTCATTCCACCAGTCTAGAGCGCCTACTTCTCGGTCAGAGCGCAGAGTTGAAGATCGGTGCCTGAACCGTGCGACCGGATTCTTCGCGCAGGACGCGTCCGAGCGCGGCGGCGGAGGACGCGCTGCGGACGTCGATCTGGGCGAGGGGGACCCGGCGGGCCTTGACCGTGCTGGTCGCGGGGGTTGCGGAAGTGTTCACGACACCGTCCTTGAGGGGGCCATGTGAAATGGGCGGGGGATTGACAGGAGCGTCATGCTCGTGCCATGCGTGGACTTTACTAGTCCACGTCCTATTGGCAACCGAGACATGACGCCAGGTCAAGCGTTCTATAGAAAGAGTGACGCAATTCCTTTACCCGCCGCCCGCAGGCCTCCTCGTGTTCGCCGTCAGGCAGGCCGTTGGTGCTGTTCGGGCGGGTCGGGGAGATCGCGCAGCAGCCAGGTGAGGATCTGCGGCAGGGCGCGCAGGGCCGCGAAGTGCGCCGCCGCGGGATCGATGGTGGCGGTGGCGCCGGGGATCCGCTCGGCCAGCCAGCGCGAGTGGCCGACGGGGGAGAAGACGTCCTGCTCGCCGTGCCAGATCATGACCGGGCAGCGGATGTCGGCGGGCTCGAACCCCCAGGGGCTGCACAGCGCGAGGGCGTCGTCGATCCAGCCGTCCGCCGAATTGCGCAGCCCCTCGCGGAAGTTGCGCAGCAGCATCGAACGCAGACCGGCGTCCGCGACGATCATCCGGTCGTTGTCGGTGAGTTCGATGCGCAGCTCCTCCAGCAGCCGCCCCGGATCCTTGCCGATGGCCGCGGCCCGCGGGGTGAGCCGGGCCGCCAGCTCCTCGGGGTCCGCCGACGCGGTGGTGTACTCGCGCACGTTCGAGGCGGTCATGCCGTCGAACCAGTCGAGCCCGTCCGCGTCCCAGGGCGCGAGGCCGACCAGGGCCGCCGTCCGGGTGACCCGCTCGGGCAGCAGGGCCGCGCAGGCCAGGGCGTGCGGGGCGCCGCCGGAGCGGCCGGCGACGGCGAACCGGTCCAGGCCGAGGGCGTCGGCGATGGTGGCCACGTCCCGGACGGCGTCGGCGACCGAGCGCCCGCGCAGCCGGTCGGAGTCCCCGTAGCCGGGACGGTCGTAGGCGATGATCTGGATCCGGCGCTGGTAGAGCACCATGCCCCGGGGGGCCGGGCCCAGTCTGCTGCCCGGGGTGCCGTGCAGCAGGAAGACCGGTCTGCCGCGGGGGTCGCCGAAGCGCTCCACCATCAGTTGCCGTCCGTCCGCGGTGCGCACCCGATTGTGCACGCGTCCCTCCCTCACGGTCGACGGTGAAGCCGTCCTGGTGATTGTGCTCGCTGGGGGAGGAGTGCGGTAGGGCGCACTCTCTCCGAAATTCTTGTGAAAGTTTTCACAAGCGCACAGGGGTCTTTGGTCCCCTGGCATATCCGCAGGTCAGATGCCATTTCGAAGGGGAGTGAACGGTGGTGAACGGCCCTTCGACCCCCGCTGTGGGGGCTTTTTCGGCGCCACTGCTTCCGCTTTTGGGTGTCGAATTGAGGCATCAGGAAAACGGGTCGCAAAGAAGGAGTTCCTGCCATGCAGGCCAACGAGATGGTGGACGCGCTCGTCCAGGGGGCGCTCACGGCGCTCGACCAGTTCGAGGGTTTCGACCAGGAGCAGGTCGACCACATAGTCAAGAAGGCCTCCCTGGCGGCCCTGAGCAGCCACGGAGAGCTGGCCGAGCTGGCGGTCGAGGAGACCGGCCGCGGCATCTTCGAGGACAAGGCGGTCAAGAACCTCTTCGCCTGCGAGCACGTCGTGAACTCGATGCGCGGGCTGAAGACCGCCGGCGTCATCCGCCGCGACGAGCTGAACGGCATCACCGAGATCGCCGAACCCGTCGGCGTCGTCTGCGCGATGACCCCGGTCACCAACCCGACCTCGACCACGATCTTCAAGGCGCTGATCGCGCTGAAGACCCGCAACCCGATCATCTTCGCCTTCCACCCCTCCGCGCAGAACTGCTCCGCCGAGGCCGCCCGCATCGTGCGGGACGCCGCCGTCGCCGCGGGCGCTCCGGAGAACTGCGTGCAGTGGGTCACCGCCCCCTCCATGGAGGCCACCGGCGCCCTCATGAACCACCCGGGCGTCTCCACCATCCTCGCCACCGGCGGCAACGCGATGGTCAAGGCCGCCTACTCCTGCGGCAAGCCCGCTCTGGGCGTCGGCGCGGGCAACGTCCCGGCGTACGTCCACAAGAGCGCCAAGCTGGCCCGCGCGATCCACGACATCGTGCTCTCCAAGGCCTTCGACAACGGCATGATCTGCGCCTCCGAACAGGCCGTCATCCTCGACCGGGAGATCTACGAGAAGGGCCTGGCCGAGTTCAAGCGGCTCGACGTCCACGTCGTCTCGGCCGCCGAGAAGACGAAGCTGGAGCAGTTCATCTTCGGCACGACCGCCTACGCCGCGGACGCCTCCGGCGCCAAGCTGAACCCCGCGGTCGTCGGCAAGTCGCCGCAGTGGATCGCCGAACAGGCCGGTTTCGAGGTCTCCCCGCAGACCTCCATCCTGCTCGCCGAGTGCAACGAGGTCGGCGAGAACGAGCCGCTGACCCGCGAGAAGCTCTCCCCGGTCCTGGCCGCCCTGAAGGCCGACGACACCGAGCACGGCCTCGAACTCGCCGCCGCGATGGTCGAGTTCCACGGGCTGGGCCACAGCGCGGCCATCCACGCCGAGGACGAGGCCCTCGTCGAGGAGTTCGGCAAGCGCGTCAAGGCCATCCGCGTCATCGCCAACTCCCCTTCCACCTTCGGCGGCATCGGCGACGTCTACAACGCCTTCCTGCCGTCCCTGACCCTCGGCTGCGGCTCCTACGGCCACAACTCGGTGTCCAACAACGTCACCGCGGTCAACCTGATCAACATCAAGCGGATCGGACGGCGCAACAACAACATGCAGTGGTTCAAGGTCCCGCCGAAGATCTACTTCGAGCGCAACTCCATCCGCTACCTCGGTGAGATGGACGGCATCGGCCGCGTCTCGATCGTCACCGACAAGACGATGGTCGCCCTGGGCTTCGTGCAGAAGGTCACCGACATCCTGCAGGCCCGCGAGGGCGCGGTCGCCATCCAGGTCATCGACAACGTCGAGCCCAACCCGGAGCTGTCGACCGTCCAGGCCGGCGCCGCGATGATGCGCGACTTCAAGCCCGACACGATCATCGGCCTCGGCGGCGGTTCGCCGATGGACGCCGCGAAGATCATGTGGCTGATGTACGAGCGCCCCGAGGTCGAGTTCGCCGACACGAAGGAGAAGTTCTTCGACGTCCGCAAGCGCGCCTACACGTTCCCCTCGCTCGGCGAGAAGGCCAAGATGGTCGCCATCCCGACCACCTCCGGCACCGGCTCCGAGGTCACCCCCTTCGCCGTCATCTCCGACCCGGCCGCGGCCCAGAAGTACCCGCTCGCCGACTACGCGCTGACCCCGAACGTCGCCATCGTCGACCCGGTCCTGCCGATGGGCCTGCCGGCCACGGTGACCGCCGACTCCGGCTTCGACGCCCTGACGCACGCCACCGAGGCCTACGTCTCCGCCTACTCCAACGACTACACCGACGGCCTGTGCCTCCAGGCCATCAAGCTCGTCTTCGAGAACCTCGAACGCTGCGTCCTGGACGGACCCAACGACCCCGAGGCCCGCGAGAAGATGCACAACGCCTCCACGGTGGCGGGCATGGCCTTCGCCAACGCCTTCCTCGGCCTGGTCCACGCCATGGCGCACACCCTGGGCAACACCTTCCACGTCGCCCACGGCCGCACCAACGCGCTGCTCCTGCCGCACGTGATCCGGCACAACGGCACGGTCTCGCACAAGGCCACCCCGTGGCCGAAGGCCGAGGTCTACCGGGCCCCCGAGCGGTTCCAGGAGATCGCGAAGATGCTGGGCCTGGCGGCCGCCACCCCGGCCGAGGGCGTGGAGTCCTACGCCAGGGCCGTCGAGGAACTGCGCGCCAAGTGCGGGATCCCGGCCTCCTTCGCCGAGGAGGGCGTGGACGAGCAGGCCTTCATCGAGGCCCTGCCGACCCAGGCCATGAACGCCTACGCCGACCAGTGCGCCCCCGCCAACCCGCGGATGCCGATGATCGGGGACATGAAGCAGCTCATGCGCCAGGCGTACTACGGCAACACCGAGGGCGCCCCGGCCAAGGCCCCGAAGGCCGCCAAGAAGAAGTAGCGGCCGCGGGAGGATCCGCAGGACGAGCAGCAGGAAAAGTCAGGAGCCCGCCCGGGGCGTCACGGCCCGGGCGGGCTCCCGCACGTGCGCCGCGCGCGGGCGCGGATCAGATCCGCCGCAGGTGCTCCGTGAACAGGGCGCGCGCCCCGTCGACGTCCTCGGGGGAGAGCGCCCCGCGCTTGGGGAGCACGAAGAAGTGCTCCAGGCTCCCGGTGAGGACGAACAGTTCGTCCGTCTCGAACCACCAGGGGTAGCCGCGCCAGTCGGTGACCTCGTCCGCCGCGTCCGCTCCGTCCGCCCCGGCCCCGGTGACGGTCAGGCCGTCCTCGGTGAGCACGGTGCGGACGGCGCCGCGGGCCGCGTCGGCCTCGTACAGGCGGTTCATCCGGAACCGGCGGTGCCACTGCCGGATGCCGAGCGGGGCGATCAGGAGGGTCACGCCCAGCGTGACGTATCCGGACGTGCCGAGGCCCCAGACCGCGACGCGCAGGCCGCCCGCCGCGGCCCCGAGCACGACGGGCAGCACCAACATGGCGGTGCGGCCCGGCCGGGTGCCCAGGGTGTACCGCCACAGGGCCCGGCCGTAGTCGGCGGCGACCGGGGCATGGGCGAACCGGGCGGTGCGCGAGGCGGTGTTCCCGGCCGAGGCGGCTTGATTCATGTCCATGACAGCGGAGGGTACGACACCCCCCGGGCGGGGCTCCCGCGGCCCCGGATCAGCGCTGCGGCCAGTACCAGAGCGGCTCGTCCAGCGGGCCCTCGCGGCCCGCCACCTCCGTCTGGCCGAAGTCCTTGAACAGGGTCAGCGTCCGCAGGTCCACCCGGTGGTGGCGGCTGCCCGCGGCGAGCGCGTCGGCCAGCGGATCGGCGTGGGTGACCACCACCGTCTGGGTCTCCCGGCTCGCGGTGAGGATCAGGTCCGCCAGGGGGGCCAGCAGGTCCGGGTGCAGGCTGGTCTCCGGCTCGTTGAGGACCATCAGCGCGGGCGGTCGGGGGGTCAGCAGGGCCGCCGTCCACAGCAGGTAGCGCAGGGTCCCGTCGGAGAGTTCGGCGGCGCCCAGCGGGCGCAGCAGCCCGTGCTGGTGCAGCTCCAGCTCGAAGCGCCCGTCCCGCTCCCGGACCCCCACCCGGGTGCCCGGGAAGGCCGCCGCCACGGCCTCGTCCAGCGCCGCCCCGTCGCCCACCTCGCGGATGGTCTGGAGCGCCGCGGGCAGGTCGGACCCGTCGCCACCGAGCACGGGCGTGCGCGTGCCGATCCGCGGGGTGCGGGCGGGGGCCGCCGCGTCGGTGCGGACGTGGTCGTAGAACCGCCAGGACCGGATCAGCTCGCGCAGGGCCAGCAGGTCGGGCGCCAGCTGCGGGTCGGCGAGCTCGCTCAGCATGGAGTCGTACGGCCGCAGCGCGCCCTGGGTGCGGTGCCAGCCGCCGTCCGCCGTGCGGGTGCGCACGGCGGGCCCCGAACGGTCCGACAGCAGGGCGGCGGGGCGCAGCACCGGCCCGGCCCAGGTGCACTCCCGCTTGATCTCGGGGTCCAGGCCGAAGAGGGAGTCCGGTACGGGCGCCGGGTGGCCGAAGTCCACGGCGTACCCGAACTCGTCCCCGGCGAAGCCCAGGCGCAGGCTCACCGGTTCGGAGCGGACGGTGGGCTGGACGGCGTAGCGCCCCTCCCGGACCGCCCGCCCGGTCTTCTCCGGTCCCGCCCACAGGGTCGAGGGCAGCCCGCCCTCCCGGGCCAGCGCCGCGACCGCGCCGCCGCGCGCGGAGTCGGCGAGCAGCCGCAGGGAGCGGTAGAGGCTGGACTTGCCCGTCCCGTTGGCGCCCGTCACGACGGTGAGGCGGCCGAGCGGCACGATCAGGCGGCGCAGGGAACGGTAGTTCTCGACGGCCAGTGTGGTGATCATCCTTCGATCGTCGCATTCCGTCCGGTCACGTCTCGGGGTGCTCCTCGGGAGCCAGGAAACGGCCCATGGGCAGCACCGGGCGGCCCCAGGTGCTCGCGAGGATCTGCCCGGCGAGCAGGTACAGGGCGCCGAGCGCGGCCAGCAGGCCCGCCCAGCCGGTGATCCGGTTCCAGATCACCTCGCCGGTGAACCCGTTGACCGTCATGGCGATGAAGACGACGAGCACGCAGGTGAAGGTCGACAGCAACACCAGGTGGATCCGCCAACTGCCGAGCCAGAGCACGAACACCACGAACACCCAGGGCAGCGTGAACAGTCCGCTGACGTCCCCGCGCAGCGCGGGGTCGGTCGCGGGCAGCACCCACTGGAGCAGGCAGGCCTTGGCCATCCAGAAGAGGCCGAAGCCGCCGAACACGGTGGCGTGCCAGGTGTCGCCGCGCTGCGCCTGGAAGAGGCCGGCCAGCAGCTGGGCGAGCCCGCCGACGAAGAAGCCGACCAGCGGCAGCACGGAGTGGCCGAGCTTCTCGGGGAAGACGCCCGCGTCGATGCCGGTGGCGATGGTGGTGACCACGATGAAGCCGGTGAGGCCGAGCGCTCCGAGCTGCGCCTGGGCGCTCGGCTCCATCCGCTTGACGGAGGCGGACTGGGCCACCGGCCCCTGGCGGTTCCACAGGGCGCGGCCGGCCGGGTCGTGCGCCGGGCCGCCCGTCGGGTCGTTCACCGCCCGGCCCCTTCGGCGGGATCGGGGTCGGGGTCGGGCAGGCCGCTGCCCACGGCCGCTCCCGGGCGCCCCTTGTGGAAGATCGCGCAGGCCAGGGTCACGGCGGAGCCGAGCACGGCCCAGCCCGCCAGGACCAGCATCGAGGGGGCCATGTCATTGCCCTTGAAGTACGCGATGGAGCGGGCGGCGTAGGTGCCCGCGCCCGGTGGCAGGGCGGGGCCGATGGCCTTCCAGAACGGCGGCAGCAGCGGGTAGGGATAGGCGCCGCCCGCGCTCGGGTTGCCGAAGACGACCACCAGCAGGATCGCCAGGCCGATGCCGACGACGCCCGCCAGCCCCTGGAAGGCCAGGGTGATCGCGCCGACCGCGAAGACGACCAGCGTGCCCAGCCCCCAGAGGCCGAGGATGCTGCCGGGCAGCGCGTCCAGGACGGGTCCCGCGATCACCGCGCCGAGCAGCCCGGCGGCGATGGAGTACAGCAGCAGCGCACCGAGCCGGATGACCGCGCGGGCGGAGTTGGCGGGCCGTGCGCCGGCGCTGATCGCGAGGATCGCGGCGCACAGGTAGCCGCCCACGCACCAGCCGACGACGAGGTAGAAGGAGCTGAGGCCGCGCCCGTCGCCCGCGGCGGAGGGGGCCACGTCGACGACCTGGACGGTACGGCCCTGGGCCTTCTCGGTCAGGCCGACGACCTGTTCGAGGGCCTGGGAGAGCGCCGCCCCGGAGCCGCCCGCGACGAGCAGCCGGTCGGTGGTGCCGCCGGGGTCGACGATCAGGGCGCCGTCCACCTCCCGGTTCTTGATCTGGCGCAGGGCGGTGGCCTCGTCCTTGACCGCTCGGGGGTCCAGCGGCTTGCCGGGCAGCTCGCCGAGCTGCTTCACGGACCGCTCGGTGAGCTGGGCGACGGGGGTGGTGACCGCCAGCGGGATCTCGCTCGGCTTGGGGTGGTGGAAGGCGCCGATGTAGGAGGTGATGAAGGCGAGCTGGAGCGCCAGCACCCCCAGGACCAGCAGGGCTGCCCGGGCGGTCACGGCGTCCTTGACCTCGGCGAGGAAGCCGCCGGAGGGGGCGCCGGAGGGGCCGGTGGAGCTGCCCGAGGGGCCTGCTGCGGTATCGGTGGGCCGGTTCATGCCTTCACGCTCGACCGGGTGGGGACCGGGCGCAGCAGGGGTGGGCCGAACGGATGAACGGGGCGGGTCGCACCCGGATGGTCGAACACGTGTTTCGCACGGACATTCGAATTGCTCTATGGTGGAGAGGGGGAGGGTGAAGGAGTGTCGGGCGCAACGAGCGAAGCAGGAGGCCGCGGATGCCTGGTTTCACGCATCTGCACACCGTTTCGGGGTTCTCCGCGCGCTACGGCGCCTCGCACCCCGAGCGGCTGGCGGAGCGCGCCGCGGAGCGGGGCATGGACGCCCTCGCGCTCACCGACCGCGACACCCTCGCGGGTGCGGTGCGGTTCCTGAAGGCGTGCGAGAAGGCCGGGATCCGGCCGCTGTTCGGCGTCGGACTGGCGGTGGCCCCGGCCCCCGGCGATGGGGGCCGTCCCGCCCCCGGCCGCGACGACCGGCTCTCGCACCGGCTCCGCGCGCCCGTCACCCCCGTCAAAGGGGGAGCCTTCATCGACGAATCCGCCACCCGGGCGCTCTTCCTCGCCCGCGACGGAGCCACGGGCTGGGCCGAGCTGTGCCGGATGATCAGCGCCGCCCACGCCCGCCCCCGGGGCGGCGGCGGGGGCTCCCCGCTGCTGCCCTGGGACGCCCTGCACGGCGCGGGCGGCGTGTACGTCCTGCTCGGCCCCGACTCCGAGGTCGGCCGCGCGCTCGCCGCGGGCCGCCCCGACCGGGCCGCCCGGCTGCTCGCCCCCTGGCGCGAGCGCTACGGCGACGACCTGCGCCTGGAAGCCGTGGACCACGGCCGCGGCGGCGCCCGGGCGGGCACCGGCCCCGGCTCGCTGCGCCTCGCCGCCCGTACCGTCGGCTTCGCCGCCGACCAGGGCGTGCGGGTCGTGCTCAGCAATGCCGTGCGGTACGCCGACCAGGGCCAGGGCCGGGTCGCCGACGTCCTGGACGCGGCCCGCCGGCTCGTCCCGGTCGACCCCCGGCGCGGCCTCGACAGCGGGGAGCGCTGGCTCAAGGATCCCGCCGCCATGGCCGAGGCCGCCGACCGCGTCGCGCTCGCGGCCGGTCTGGGCCCCTCCGGCGCCCGCGACCTGCTGGCCGAGACCCGGGCCACCGCCGAAGCCTGCGTGGTCGACCCCGCGGACGACCTCGGCATCGGCGAGGTGCACTTCCCCGAGCCCCGGCTCGTCGGCGCCGCCCACCGCACCGCGCAGCGGGTGCTCGCCTCCCGCTGCGCGGCGGGCATGGTGCTGCGCGGGCACGCGGACGACCCGGTGTACCAGGAGCGGGTGCGCCACGAGCTGGACATCATCGCCCACCACGGCTTCGCCTCGTACTTCCTGACGGTCGCCCAAGTGGTCGACGACGTACGGGACATGGGCATCCGGGTGGCCGCGCGCGGCTCCGGGGCAGGCTCGCTGGTCAACCACCTCCTCGGCATCGCCCACGCGGACCCGGTCGAGCACGGACTGCTGATGGAGCGCTTCCTGTCCAAGCGCCGCCGGGTCCTGCCCGACATCGACATCGACGTGGAGTCCGCGCGCCGCCTGGAGGTCTACCGCGCGATCATCGACCGCTTCGGCATCGAACGGGTCGCCACCGTCGCCATGCCCGAGACCTACCGGGTCCGCCACGCCATCCGCGACGTGGGCGCCGCCCTGTCCATGGACCCCGCCGAGACCGACCGGCTCGCCAAGGCCTTCCCGCACGTCCGGGCCCGCGATGCCCGCGCGGCCCTCGCCGAGCTGCCCGAGCTGCGCGACGTGCGCGAACGACAGGAGCGGGGCGGGGCGCACGGGCTGTTCTGGGAGCTGGTCGAGGCGCTGGACGCGCTGCCGCGCGGGGTCGCCATGCACCCGTGCGGAGTGCTGCTCTCCGACGCCTCGCTGCTCGCGCGCACGCCGGTGGTCCCCACCAGCGGCGAGGTCCCCTTGGGCGCCGCCGGTCCGGGGAGCGCCCCGCTGCCCATGTCCCAGTTCGACAAGGAGGACGTGGAGGACCTCGGGCTGCTCAAGCTCGACGTGCTCGGGGTGCGGATGCAGTCGGCGATGGCGCACGCCGTCGCCGAGATCCGGCGCGGTACGGGGCGGGAGCTGGACCTGGACGACCCGGCGCAGGTGCCGCCGGGGGACGGGGCGACGTACGAACTGATCCGCTCCACCGAGACGTTGGGCTGCTTCCAGATCGAATCGCCCGGCCAGCGCGACCTGGTGGGACGGCTCCGGCCCGCCACCTTCCACGACCTCGTCGTGGACATCTCGCTCTTCCGCCCCGGCCCGGTCGCCGCCGACATGGTGCGCCCCTTCATCGAGGCCCGGCACGGGCGGGCGCCGGTCCGCTTCCCGCACGAGGACCTGGCGCCGCCGCTGCGCGAGACCTACGGGGTCGTCGTCTTCCACGAGCAGATCATCGAGATCGTCGACATCATGACCCGCTGCGGGCGGGACGAGGCCGACCGGGTGCGGCGCGGGCTGTCCGACCCGGATTCGCAGGCCCGGATCAAGGTCTGGTTCGCGGCCCGGGCCGCCGAGTTCGGCTACGCGCCCGAGGTGATCGCCCGGACCTGGGAGATCGTCGCGGCCTTCGGCTCCTACGGCTTCTGCAAGGCGCACGCGGTGGCCTTCGCGGTGCCCACCTACCAGTCCGCCTGGCTCAAGGCGCACCACCCGGCCGCCTTCTATGCCGGGCTGCTCACCCACGACCCCGGCATGTACCCCAAGCGGCTGCTGCTCGCGGACGCGCGGCGGCGCGGGGTGCCGGTGCTGCCGCTGGACGTGAACCGGTCCGCGGTCACCCATCGCATCGAACTGGTGTCCGACGGGTCGGCCGGCGAGCGGCGCTGGGGGCTGCGGCTCGCCCTCCTCGATGTGCACGGCATCAGCGAGGCCGAATCCGCGCGGATCGAGAGCGGGCAGCCCTACGGCTCCCTGCGCGACTTCTGGGACCGGGCCCGACCGAGCCGTCCCGTGGCCGAACGGCTCGCGCAGGTCGGCGCGTTGGACGCCTTCGGCGCCAACCGCCGCGATCTGCTGCTGCACCTGTCCGAACTGCACGGCGCGCAGCGGGCGAAGGGTGCTCGGGGGCCGCAACTCCCGCTGGACGGCGGGCGGTCCACCGCCTCCGTCGGCCTGCCCGACCTGGACGACGCCGAGCGGCTCAGCGCCGAGCTGGGCGTCCTGGGCATGGACGCCTCCCGCCACCTGATGGGGGACCACCGGGCCTTCCTGGCCGAGCTGGGCGTGGTCACGGCCCGCGCCCTGCGCACGGCCGCCCACGGCCGGACCGTCCTGGTCGCGGGCGCCAAGGCGGCCACCCAGACCCCGCCGATCCGCTCCGGCAAGCGGGTCATCTTCACCACCCTGGACGACGGCAGCGGCCTGGTCGACCTCGCCTTCTTCGACGACAGCCACGCGGCGTGCGCGCACACCGTCTTCCACTCCTTCCTGCTGCTGGTGCGCGGAGTGGTCCAGCGGCGCGGCCCGCAGAGCCTGAGCGTGGTCGGCGCGGCCGCCTGGAACCTGGCCGAGCTGGCCGAACTGCGGGCCACGGGCGGCCTGGAGGCGGTCGCGGCCCGACTGGCGGAACCGGCCGCGCCGACCGCGCCACCGGAGCGGCCCGAGCCGGGGGCCGGGGCGGCCCCGGGCCGGACCATCCGACTGGCGACGGGGTACGAGCTGAACCCCTGGGCCGACCTCCAGCCGCCGGGCACCGGCCCCGCCACGGGCCGCAAGCTCTGGCACTCCAGCCCGGGGAGCGCGGGATGAGCGCGGAGCCGCGGCCGGGCCCGGCCGCGGCCGGGCGCGACGGGGGCGACGCGCCGGTGCTGTGCCTGCGCTTCCGGCGGGTCGACGGCGCGCCCCTGGACGCGGACACCCACACCGGCCTGCTCGCCCTGCTCGGGGCCCTCACCCCGGTGGTCCAGCCGCTCCCGCCCGACGGCGCCCTGGCCGACCTCCGGGGCGCGCTGCGCTACTTCGGGCGGGGCGCGGCGGAGCTGGCCGCGGTGATCCGGGTGCGCGCCCTCGCCCTGTACGGGGTCGAGTGCGCCATCGGCGCCGCCGGGAACCCGATGCTGGCCGCGATGGCGGCCCGCGGGGCCGGTCCCGGGCGCACCCTGGTGGTCCCGGACGAGCCCGCCGCCGTACGGGAGTTCCTGTCCGGCCGACCCGTCGCGGCCCTGACCGGGGTGGGCCGGGGGGCCGCCCGGACGCTCTGCTCCTACGGCCTCGACACCATCGGCCGGGTCGCCGCCGCCCCGCCCGCGACCCTGCGGCGGATCCTGGGACCCCGGGTCGGGCGCGAGGTGTACGAGCGGGCCCACGGCATCGACCGGACCCCGGTGCTGCCCGGCGCGGCCGCGCGGTCACTGGCCGCCGAGCGCCCCTTCGACCGGGACGAGCTGGACCCCGTACGCCACCGCCGCGCCCTGCTCTCCCTCGCCGAGGAGCTCGGCGCCCGGCTGCGCGCCGGTGACCAGGTCTGCCGCGCCCTCTCCCTCACCGTGCGCTGCGCCGACCGGACCACCCTGACCCGGACCCGGGTGCTGCCCGAGGCCACCGCCCACTCGGCCGCCCTGACCGCCACGGCCTACGCCGTGCACGCGGCCCTGGGGCTCCAGCGGGCCCGGGTCCGGTCGCTCTCCCTGCGCGCCGAGGACCTGACCCCGGCCGACCGGGCCGCCCACCAGCTGACCTTCGACCCCGAGGACGAGAAGGCCCGGCGGCTGGAGGCGGTCACGGACCGGATCCGGGCGCGGTTCGGGCCGGCCGCCATCGCCCGCGGCAGCCTGGCGGCGTGACGGTCGCCGCGGTAGATCCGCTCAAGTGCTGCCCCGTAGAACGCCCGTACGCCATCGGTGAACCGATTCGCCGCGCGACACGCATTCTTTACTGACGCGTAACTTCCAAGTCTTGCTACTCGCCCGTAATTTGGCGGCAGCAGCACCTCCATGTGATCCGGATCACGGGACTTCCCCCGCCGTACCTCCCTCGCCCCGCCCAGTTCGCGCTGCGCGGATCCCCCTAGGAGATCACTCGATGCTGCCCTGGAGACGACGCCTGCTCCGCCCCCTGGCCGTCCTGGCCCTCGCCGCCGCCGCCCTGGTCCCCACCGGGTCGGCGCAAGCCGCCTCCGCCCCCCACAGCGGATGGAACAACTGGTCCTGCAAGCCCTCCGCCGCGCACCCGCGCCCCGTGGTGCTGGTGCACGGCACCTTCGGCAACTCCGTCGACAACTGGCTCGGGTTCGCCCCGTACCTCGTGGACCGCGGGTACTGCGTCTACTCCCTCGACTACGGCCAGCTGCCCGGGGTGCCCCTCTTCAACGGGCTCGGTCCCATCGACAAGTCCGCCGGACAGCTCGACGTCTTCGTCGACAAGGTGCTCGCCTCCACCGGCGCGGCGAAGACCGACATCGTCGGGCACTCGCAGGGCGGCATGATGCCGAACTACTACCTGAAGTTCCTCGGCGGCGCCGCCAAGGTCAACGCGCTGGTCGGGATCGCCCCCGACAACCACGGGACCACCCTGCTCGGCCTGACCAAGCTGCTGCCCTACTTCCCCGGCGCCGGGGACCTGATCAACTCGGCGACCCCGGGGCTGGCCGACCAGATCGCCGGTTCGCCCTTCCTGACCAAGCTGAACGCGGGGGGCGACACCGTGCCGGGGGTGGCCTACACCGTCATCACGTCCCGCTTCGACGAGGTGGTCACCCCCTACCGCTCCCAGTTCCTCGACGGCCCCGACGTCCACAACGTGCTGCTCCAGGACCTGTGCGCGGTCGACCTCTCGGAGCACGTCGCGATCGGCCTCACCGACCGGATCGCCTGGCACGAGGCGGCCAACGCGCTCGACCCGCAGCACGCGCGGCGGACCACCTGCGCGTCGGTCTTCGACTGACGCGCGGGCGGTCCGGGGCGGTCCGGGGCGGTCCGGGGCGGGGCGGCCGTCAGCGGCCGTGACGACCGGCGGTGGCCCGGCGACGGGCCACCCCGAAGAGCACGGCCGCGCCCACCGCGAGGGTGCCCGCGCCGGCGATCGCGATCATCGGGGTCGAGCCGTCCCCGCCGGTCTCGGCGAGGTTGCCCGCCGCCGGGGAAGCGGCCGCGACCGGCACGGCCGAAGAGCCGTTGGTCTTCGGGTCGTTGTCCCCGTGCCCGGCGTGCTCGACCGTGGACTTCCCCGCGCCGTCCGCGATCTGCTGGTCCGTGGGCGCCTTGGGCGCGCCCTCCGTCCCGGCGGACGGTCCGGCGCCGGGCGCGGTGGAGCCGCCGGCCGGGACGGACGGCTTCGTGACCGGCCCCGCGGACTGCGCGGGGTCGGTGCCGGTGCCGGGCGCGGTCGTGGGCCGGGTGGCGCCGCCCCCGTTGTCCTTGCCGAAGACCACGTCGGAGCAGGTGTAGAAGGCCTCGGGGCTGTCCGAACGCTGCCAGACGCTGTAGATGAGGTGGCGGCCGGTCTTCTTCGGGACGGTGCCGGAGAAGACGTAGTCACCGCTCTGCATCCCGGGGTCGCTGACCTTGAGGAACGGCGTCGCCTCCAGGTCGGACCACTTCAGCGGCTTCGTCGGGTCGTAGGAGTCCTTCGTGACGTACAGCTCGAAGGAGCCCTTGTGCGGGGCGGTGCCCTTGTAGCGGAAGGTGTGGGCGCCGGCCGTCATCGGGCTGGCCGGCCAGTCGGCGCGGGGCAGGTCCAGCCCCTTGTACTTGCCGTTGCCCGCCGAGCACAGCTGCCCGTCCGGGATCAGCTTCTTGCTCTGGCCCGCCGCGTTGGCGATGTTCACCGCGTTCCAGTCGTAGAAGGCCTGCGCTCCGCTCGCCGCGACGGCCGCCTTGCACGCCGCCGACTTGGGAGACTCCGGCCCTTCCGCATAGCACGCGGCCACCCGGCTGACCGGGTCCGTCATCGAGCCGTGCGCCGCGGCGGGCACGGCGGCGTACGCGGCCACCGCGAGCGGGGCGAGGCCGAGGGCGGCGATCCGGGCGGCGGTGCGGGTGGCGGCGTGCGGGCGGCGTGCGGGCATGTGCGGAACTCCTCTGAGCGGGGCGTGCGGGTCGGTACGGGCTGTGCGGCGCCGCCCCCGTCACGGGGTGACGACGCCGCCTCCGGCCCTCCCTGGCTCGCCCAAGCTAGCCACCGGAACCGCCCGTTCCGAGGCCTTGGGCCCCCTGGAGCCGATCCTTAGGCTCCACTTAAGGCACCGGTAAGCGCCCCCTGAGGAACGGGCCCCGTGCCGTTGCGTCCGACCGGCACCTGCCCGGAGACTGTCAGCCACGTTCAAGGGGCAGCGGCGCCGCTGCCGTTGGCGCAGGGGGACGCTTGAGCATCGAAGCAGCCATCGCGGGACGGCTGGCGGGGGCGGTCGCCAGTCCGCTCATCGGCCGTGTGCAACGCGAACTGGCCCGTCGGGGACGGGCCAGGGGGAACCTCGCCGACGCCCTGGCCCGCATCGCGGACCCGGACCGTCGGACCGTTTCCCCCACCGCCCTGCTGAACGACCTCCCCCGCGGGGTGAACAACCGCGAGGTGCTCGCCTGCATAGCGACCCCGGAATTCCGCGCGCTCTCGCAGCAGTTGATGGCCATCGAGATCCTCGACGGGGACCTGAGGGCGGCGACGAAGGTGAAGTTCGCCCTGCGGGACTTCTTCCGGCAGCAGTTCCCGAACGCCGACGTCGCCGCCGTGAACAACTACTCGGAACTCCTCTTCGTCCATCTGCACCGCACGTGCGAGGGGCTGGTCGGAGAGCTCCGCGCGGCGCTGAAGGACGAGACGAACGCGATCGACTGGGCGCACGCGACCCTGGCGCGGGCCACCGCGGACTCCATCGAGTCGTACCTCGCCGTCCTGGCCCGTCCGCACCGGCTGACGATCGATGACCGGGTGGAATGGACCCAGCGCTACCGCAAGGCGTTCTCGCTGCACGAGGAGATAGCGCTGCCGGACCTCGGCAACCGCCGCCGGATCCACTACAGCAAGATCTTCGTCAAGCCGCAGCTGAGCGAGGGGCAGGCGGCGGACCGCACCTCCTTCGACGACTTCGTCGACTCCATCGACCGGACCGTGCTGCTGGGCGACCCGGGGGCCGGGAAGTCGACGAGCAGCGCCGTGTCCGCGTCACTGCTGTTCCAGCAGGGCCGCTCGATCCCCTTCTACGTGGTCATGCGCGAGGTCGACTTCACCGCGGTGGGCTTCTCCCTGGTGAAGGTCGTGGAGGAGCAGCTGTCCCACCGGTACCAGATCAGGGTGCCGGAAGGGCTCGTCGAGGAACTGCTCCTCGAAGGGTCCGCACTGCTCGTGTTCGACGGCCTGGACGAGGTGCAGTCGGAGAGCGTGCGCCGGAGGTCGTCCGAGATCATCGAAACCGCCAGCCGCCTGTACCCGCTGTCCCGCATCCTCGCCACGTCCCGCATCGTGGGGTACGGCTCGGCGAGACTGAATCCCGCGACCTTCCACGAGTACCGCATACGCCCCTTCGACGACGGGCTCGTCCTGGAGGACGGCGAGGTCCGCGCGTACGTGTCCAAGTGGTTCTCGGCGGGGGCGCGGCTGCCGGAACCGGCCGACCACGTGGCGGACACCTTCATGCGGGAGAGCGCGAGCATCCCGGACCTGCGCTGCAACCCGCTCCTGCTGGCCTACATCTGCGTGCTGTACCGGGGGCACCGCTTCATACCGCGGAGCCGGGCGCAGTTGTACAAGAAGTGCGCGGAGCTGCTCCTGGCCGACTGGGACAACTTCCAGGGCCTTCCGGTCGACAGCGAAACGGATCTCGACACCGTCCGGCACACCCTCGCCGCGCTGGCCTACCGGTCGATCACCGACCCCCAGTGGCTGGCCGGAATGCCGGAATCCGACGTGCGGTCGGTCGCCTCGGCCGCCATGTCCGACGAGTCCGTGCCCGCCCACGAGGCCGCGCGCCGCCTGGCCGAGGAGCTCGTCAACCTGTGCCGCGGGCGCGCCTGGATCTTCACGGAGCTGGGCACGGAGCCGGACGGTTCGGGAATCTTCGGCTTCACCCACCAGAGCCTCCAGGAGTACTTCGCCGCCCTTCACCTGACGCGGAACAGCGGGACGCCCGAACTGCTGGCCGACCGGCTCCTGCCCGAGCTGACGGGCGGCCGATGGGAGGTCCTCACCCAGATCTGCATGAACCTGGCGGACGAGAAGTGGGTCAGCGGGAGCAGCCGCGTCGTCACCAGGCTCCTGGAACGCGGACAGATGGCGGAGGGCGTCGGACTGCGGACGCTCGTCGAGTTCATGGCCCGCTGGCTCGACGTCGTGAAGATGAACGTCACGGCCATGCGGCTGCTCATGAAACTCGCCGTCGACAGCTACATCGCCACCGCGTCGGGGGAACTGCGCGAGCTCCTGTCGCCCGCGGGCCCCTACCCGGCAGCGGCCTGGGCGGCCTTCCAGGACGTCGCCGAGGAGAACCTCCCCCAGGAGGCGGAGGCCGCGGCGGGTCACGGCTTCTCCCTGGCGTGGCTCGTGGCGAACGTCCACTACCTGCCCGCCCTGCCGAGCGAGCGGCGGCGGGCGAGCACGTACGCCGACCCCGTGCGGGCGCACTTCGACTCGCTGAGCGGCCTGCGGCGCGTCGCCATGCGGCAGATGCAGAACTCCGCGGCCGGCTGGGCCCTGTGTCTGTACACGGGCGCGGCCGACATCCGGGTGCTGGCGAGCGCGCAGTCCCGCCGCGCCGCGGGTCCGCCCGACGCGGCGCACACCAACGTCCTGTCCGTCATGCTCGATACGGCGGGCACCCCCAACTCGCTGGGCCCCCTCTCGCCCGCCGCGTGGATCTTCGACACCATGGGCGGCGGCGACACCGACACGTGCCGGTACGAGCGGGCCCACCAGGCCCTCGTCGACCTCGCCGTGATGCTGGGCGACCCCATGGACACCCTGGTGAACCTCGACATCCCCCGACTGGACGACCGCTTCGTGACCTACTGGAACGAGTGCGGCGCCGTCCGCTGCGAACGGGTCCTGCGGCAGCTGTACGAAGAGCAGTCCGGCCTCGGGCGCGGAGCCGAGGGCCGCGCCCTCACCGGGCTGGTCTACGTGTGCACGGGGCTCGTGGAACTGCTCGACGAGGTGTACACGAGGCCGGTGAGGTATCCGCTGTCCCTGGCCCTGTTGGCGAAGGCCCGCAGGGAGCACGACGCCGGCATCCTGGAGCCGGTCACCCGGCACCTGATGTTTCCGGCCCGGCGCTTCGTGGCGAACTGGTCCGGGGGCCGCTCGACCTGGAACGCGGACAACACGCAGGTCTCCTGAAGCGAGGAGCGAGCGGTGCCCGCGCCCACGTGCCGATCCGCGG